>NZ_JBISDG010000003.1:0-134960 GCF_044472985.1 Roseovarius salis
GGGGCCGCCGCGCGGCGGCGGCCTTCTCGCTCCTCAGCCGGGGGACATGCCGCGCAGGCGCTCTGACCGGCGCCTGAGAAGCTCGACCGTCGTCAGCAGGATGATCGAGATCGTCACAAGGATCGTCGCCACGGCAAGGATCGTGGGGCTGATCTGCTCGCGCAGGCCGGTGAACATCTGCCAAGGCAGGGTTTTCTGCCCCGCGCTGCCCACGAAGAGCACCACCACCACCTCGTCGAACGAGGTTATGAATGCGAACAGCCCGCCCGAGATCACGCCCGGCAGGATGAGCGGCATCTGCACGCGGAAAAACGTCGTCACCGGATCGGCGCCCAGGTTCGCCGAGGCGCGGGTCAGCGACCGGTCGAACCCGACCAGAGTGGCCGTCACGGTGATGATGACGAACGGGATGCCCAGGGCGGCGTGCGCCAGAACCACGCCCCAATAGGTGCCTTGCAGTCCGAGCCGGGAATAGAAGAAATACATGCCCGCCGCCGATATGATCAACGGCACGATCATCGGAGAGATCAGGATGGCCATGATCGGCCGGCGGAACGGCACGTGCTCGGAGCTCAGCCCGATCGCCGCCAGCGTCCCGAAGGTTACCGAAAGCAGGGTCGCCACGGGCGCGATGGCGACGGAGTTCCACAACGCCTGTTGCCAGTCATCCGAGGTAAAGAAGTCACGGTAATGCTTGAGCGAGTACCCTTCCGGGTCCAGCGCCAGCATTTCGGGCGTGAAGGTGAAGAAATCCTCGGCATTGAACGACAGCGGCATCACCACGAGGATCGGCGTGATAAGGAAAATGAAGATCAGGCCGCACACAACGCGGAAGGTGTAATGCCCCAGCACCTGCCCGGGGGTAAGGTAGGGCAGGAGATTGGCCCTGTAACGCCCTTCACCGATCCAGTATGTGAACCAGCCGAAGAACCAGCCGAAGATCGCGCCGACGATCAGCCCCCCCAGACCGCCGACGAGCACACCGCCGCCCACCATAAGGGCAAGGATGGCGAGACGGGCCACCTTTTCCTGCGCTTCGCCCAGAACCGACAGCGCGATGAAGCCAAGCAGCGCCAGGGCCGCCGCGCCCCCGATGATTCCCAGAAGCATGGAGCCTTGGGCGGCCCCCACGAAAAGACCCGCGAACGCCCCCGCCGCCGCAAGGACCGGCAAGGAAAAGGATAGCGGCTTCTTTTCCACGTATTTCAAGGTGTAGGTGGCCATGACGCTATCCCAGTTTCACGTTGTCGATGCCGACGATCTTGTCGTAGGCCCAGTAAAGTATCAGCACCGCCGCCAGCAGGATCGAGCCGAGCGCGGCCGCCAGACCCCAGTTGAGCGACGACGAGATGTGATAGGCGATCCGGTTCGAGATGAACGTGCCAGTCGTGCCGCCCACGATCTCGGGCGTGATGTAGTAGCCGATGGCGAGGATGAAGACGAGGATCGACCCCGCCCCGATACCTGGCACCGATTGCGGGAAGTAGACCCGCCAGAAGGCCGTCCACTGCGTCGCCCCGAGGGAACGCGCCGCGCGCACGTAGGATGGCGGAATGGTCGACATGACCGAATACATCGGCAGGATCATGAATGGCAGCAGGATATGCGTCATCGCCACGATCGTGCCGAACTGGTTGTTGATCATCACCAATCGGCTGGCATCGTCCACCAGCCCCAGCCACACCAGCACGTCGTTGATCACGCCCTGTTGCTGCAGCATCACCTTCCACGCGCTGGTTCGCACCAGCAGCGAGGTCCAGAACGGCAGCAGAACGAGGATCATCAACAGGTTGGCCGTGCGCATCGGCAGGTTGGACAGCAGGTAGGCGACCGGATAGCCAAGCAGGATGCACGCCCCCGTGATCATCAGCGACATGAACAGGGTCCGCTCGAACAGCATGATATAGATCTGCTGGTTCTCGGGGCGCGCCTCGGGGCCGTCGATCCCCTTCTGCATGTCCACGGCATTCAGGAAATAACCCGAGGTGAACTCTGGGCTGTAGGTCTTGATGGTGCGCCACGTCCCGGTCGCGCCCCAGTCCTCGTCGCTGGCAACGAAGGCGGCGCGGAAATCCACTGTGGGCTGGTCGGCCAGCATTTCCTGCGCGGCGCGCAGTTCGGACGCGCCCGGCCCGTCATAGCCCGACAGGTCGGCGCCGGCCTGCAGCTCTTGAATGAGCGCGACCTTGACGGACTCCCAGGGCTCCTCCTCGGCGACGACATCCTCTTCCTCCACGACGGTGAACAGGGCGAAGGCGCTGTATTCTCGCGTCGTTTTCGGCAGCAGCTCCGCGATCTCGCGCGCGGGCGCGAAGTCGATGTCAGCGCCGTAGTCGTCACCCGAAAGCTGTTCCAGACGCGCCCGTTGCGCGTCGACCGGCCCGGTCGCCGTGTCGGCGCTATCATCCCCCGTCATGAGGGCGTACCAGAAGGCTTCTTCCTCCCAAGCCTCGTCAAGATCCTCCAGCGCGTCGATCTGGTCCTCGCCGAAATCGTCCACGTCGCGGCCCGTGCCGCGGAAGAGAGAGGACAGCCCCGTGCGCTCGTAGTTGAGCCGCGTCCCGAGGCGGGTGTGTTCCTTGGCCTCGGCTGCAAGGAAAAGGTCGTAATATAGCGCCTCGAAGGCGGCGTCGCCCGGCGTATCGCTGGCCTCGGGCGTCCACTCGACCAGCTCCTCTACCGTGTAGGGCAGGGTGTTCGAAACGATCTGGTTTTCCACCGACCGGAACAGCATGTCGAGGATCGGCGCGATGAAGGTAATCACGACAAAGACCAAAAGCGGCGCGATGAGTGCAAGCGCCCGCAGCTTCTGGACGCGCAGCGCCTTGGCAAGACTGCGTTTCAGCGGGGTACCATCCGCGGCGAGAACCGGGCCGTCCGCCTTTTGGCCGGCAGGATGAGCATCCGCGGCCTTTTCCGCCGCTTCCAGGGCCTTTTCCTCGTGAAAGGCATCCTCTGGCGTGGGCGCATCTGCTGTTTGCGGGCCGGTGCTTTTCAGGTCGCTCATTCCGTCCCCTCCGCTGCTGTCATGGTGCGCAGTGCATCCAGTCAGCGCTTTTGTTCTTGTGGGGGAGAGGGCCGCGGGGCGCGGCCCCCTCTCGTTTCAGCACGAGCTCGGCTCAGCCGGCCAGCCAGGCCTGGAACTTCGCGTCGATGTCGTCGCGATAGTCGGCCCAGAACTCGTAATTATAAAGCAGCGTGTTCTGCGCGTTGTCGGGGTCGGTCGGCATGTGCGGCGCCATGTCGATCCCCAGCTCGGCGTGCTCCCCGACGAGCGGGGCAGACGACTGCCGTGCCGGCCCGTAGCTGATGTACTTCGCCTGGTCCGCCAGACGCTGCGTGTCGGTGGCGAAGTAGATGAAGTCAAGCGCGCGGCTCAGGCGCTCCTCGGGCAGGTCGGCGGGAATGATCCAGCCGTCGAGGTCGAACACCTGCATGTCCCAGAGCATGCCCACGGGCTGGTCCTGCTCCTCGATCACGCTGAACAGGCGGCCGTTATAGGTCGAGCCCATGAACACCTCGCCGTCAGCCAGGAGCTGCGGCGTGTCGGCCCCCGCGGACCACCAGACGACGTCGTCCTTGATCTCGTCGAGCTTGTCCAGCGCGCGCTGCTGACCCTCGGGCGTGGCGAGCACGTCGTAGATGTCGTCCTTGGCCACGCCGTCACAGTAAAGCGCCCATTCCATGTTGTTGATCGGCCGCTTTTCGAGGCTGCGCTTGCCCGGGTAGGTCTCGGTATCCCAGACGTCGCACACGCTGCTCGGCGGCTCGGTCCCCTCGGGCACCATGTCGGTGCGATAGCCGAAGGTGGTGGAGTAGACGATCTGCGGGATGAAGCAGTCGCTCACCAGCAGGTCGCCGAAATCGTCCTCGGCCGAGGTGCCGTCAGGCGCCGGCGCGAGATGCTCGTCGGGGTCGATTTCCATTGCGAGCCCCTCGTCGCACAGGCGCATGGCGTCGGATGCGACCACGTCGACCACGTCCCACGTGACGTTGCCGGCCTCGTCCATCGCGCGCAGCTTGGCCACCGCCTCGTTCGAGCTTTCGTCCCAGACGACCTCGAGCCCGGGATGCATTTCCTTGTAAGGCTCTGCATAGGCGTTGACCTGGCTCGCCTGGTAAGCGCCGCCCCAGGACACCAGCGTCATGCTGTCAGCCATGTTTTCTTCTGCCAGCGCCGCTCCGGCCGACACGGTCAGGGCCGTGGATGCCAGAAGAGTCGTTGTGAGTTTCATATCAATCTCCCATTGCTCATCCCGTTTTTTGCTGTTCGGCTCCGCGCCACGGGTGCAGACAACGAAGCCTCGGGTATCCCGTGCCCGTGCCGGGCACGAAACAACATTGGTTCTAGACCGCGTCGAGCGCCCGGCAATCCTCCGGCAGCCAACCGATCTCGACCTGCGTGCCGGGCTGCAACCGCTGCTGATCCGCGGAATTCCGGGTCTTGATGATGAAATCATCCTTGCCGGCGACCTTCAGCCGGGTGCGGAACACATCGCCCATGTAGATGAACTCCGCCACCTCGGCCTTCAGGGTGTGCGCCGTCTCCCCGAGCTTGGCGGTGTTTACCTCGACACGCTCCGGCCGGATCGAGATCGTCGTGCGCTCGCCCGGCTTGTTAACGTTGACCGGCTTGCAGTCGATCAGCTCGCCATCGTCCAGCTCGACGAGCGCAAGCTCGCCCTTGATTTCCTTGATCGTGCCCTGAAGCGTGTTGTTCTCGCCGATGAACTGCGCGACGAAACTGTTCTCCGGGCTTTCATAGAGAACGTCGGGGGCCGCGATCTGCTGGATCCGGCCATCATCGAACACGGCGACACGGTCCGACATCGTCAGCGCCTCTGTCTGGTCGTGGGTCACGTAAACCACGGTGATGCCCAGCTCGTGCGCGAGGTTCGTGATCTCGAACTGCATGTGCTCGCGCAGCTGCTTGTCCAGCGCGCCAAGCGGCTCGTCCATCAGCACCAGCTCGGGCTCGAACACCAGCGCGCGCGCCAGCGCGATGCGCTGCTGCTGGCCGCCCGAAAGCTGTGCGGGACGCCGCCCCGCGAAGTCCCACATCTGCACCATGTCGAGCGCGCGCTTGACCTTGGCCTCGCGTGTCGACTTGTCGATCTTGCGCACTTCAAGCGGGAAATTCAGGTTTTCGGCAACCGTCATGTGCGGAAACAGCGCGTAGTTCTGAAAGACCATACCGATCCCACGCTTGTGCGGCGGGATGTTGTTGATCGACACGCCGTCCAGCAGGATCTTGCCATGGGTGGCGGTTTCGAACCCCGCGAGCATCATCAGGCAGGTCGTCTTTCCCGATCCCGACGGTCCCAGCATCGTCAGGAATTCGCCCTTGGGCATGGACAGGTTCAGATCCTTTACGACCAGCGTTTCGCCGTCATAACTCTTTTGCACGCGCTCGAAGGCTACGAACGCATCCCCGTTATTCGAGTCCGGCAAGCGTTTCTCCCCAGTGTTCTAGATCGTGGTTTTTCCACGTTGCGGTGAACTAAAACGCCAAATCGGCGTTGATGCAAGCCCGCCGTTAGAGATTATATCCGCGATAAAGAAGCGCAGGACAAGTGACCAGTCAGTGCACGGAATTCAGGCAATTGTCCCGCATTGACCGCGATTCTGCCCGCGCTATCCGCTTTCAGGACATGCGCGGGCATCCTTTCCGGAATCAGCCGATCACCTTGCGAACGGCCGCCACTGTCTTGGTCACCACCTCGTCCGCCTCCGCGTGTGTCAGGCAGAAGGGCGGCGCAAAGCCGAGGATATCCCCCTGGGGCATGGCACGTCCGATGACGCCGCCCTCCGCGAGCGCGCCCGCGATCCGCGGGCCGATCTTGTCGGCGGGGTCGAAAAAGGTGCGGCTGCCGCGGTCGCGTACGAATTCCACGGCACACAGCATCCCCTTGCCGCGCACTTCCCCCACATGGGGGTGATCGCCCAGCGCCTCGGCCATGGTACGGGTCAGGTAGGGGCCGACCTCGCGGTTGTTGGCAATGAGATCGAGCTTGTCCAGCAGCTCCAGGTTCGCCACCCCGGCCGCCGCACCGATCGGGTGGGCCGAGTAGGTCCAGCCATGGCCGATGGGGCCGTTTTCGTCCGTTCCCTGCTCCAGCACCTTCCACATCTTGTCACCGACGATCGAACCGGACAGCGGCGCGTAGGCACTGGTCAGCCCCTTGGCGATCGTGATCAGGTCGGGGCGCAGCCCGTAATGCTCCGAGCCGAACATCGTTCCCAGCCTGCCGAAACCCGTGACCACCTCGTCGGCCACGAGCAGGATGTCGTGCTTTTCCAGCACGGCCTGTATCGCCTCCCAGTAGCCTGCGGGCGGGGGCACGATGCCGCCCGTGCCGAGGACGGGTTCACCGATAAAGGCGGCGATGGTATCTGCGCCCTCGCGCTCTATCAGCGCCTCCAGCGCATCGACGCAATGCTGCACGAACTGTTCCTCGGTCTGGCCGGTATCCTCGCGCCGGAAGTAGTACGGCGCCTCGGTGTGAAGCACCTGCGCCATGGGCAGGTCGAATTTCTTGTGGAAGAGGTCCAGCCCCGTCAGCGACCCGGTCATGAGCCCCGAGCCGTGATAGCCGCGCCAGCGCGAGATGATCTTCTTCTTTTCGGGCCGTCCGAGGATGTTGTTGTAATACCAGATCAGCTTGACGTTCGTTTCATTCGCGTCCGACCCCGAAAGGCCGAAGTAGACCTTGCTCATGTGATCGGGCGCGCGGTCGAGGATCATCTTGGACAGGGTTATGCTGGCCTCGGTCCCGTGGCCCACATAGGCGTGGTAATACGCCAGTTCCCGGGCCTGCTCGGCGATGGCCTCGGCGATTTCAGTGCGCCCGTAACCCACGTTGACGCAGTATAGGCCGGCGAAGGCGTCCAGCAGACGGTTGCCGTCACGATCCTCGATATGGCTGCCCGAGCCGCCGGTCACGATCCGGCTTGGCGCCTCGCCGCGTGCGAACTGCGCCAGGTGGGTCGAGGGATGAAAGAAATTCTCGCGGTCCCACTGGTCGAGCTGGTCATTCTTCAACATTTCTTGTCCTCTTCTTCATCCGTTTGCGGCCGCCCGGACATGTTCCCGAAATTGCCCGTGCAAGATGCTTGCGCAGATCTTGCGCCACCGCCTTTTCACGCCCAATCGCGGCAGACGTACTTGATTTCCATGAATTCCTCCATGCCCTTGCGTGCCCCCTCGCGCCCAAGGCCGGATTGCTTGACCCCGCCGAAGGGGATGGGCGCGCCGGTCACCTTGGTCCGGTTGACGGCGACCATTCCGAATTGCAGCGCCCGGGTGACACGGTAGATCCGCCGGGGATCATGGCTGTGCAGATAGGCGACGAGACCGTATTCGGTCGCGTTGGCGCGTGCCACCACTTCCTCCTCGGTATCGAAGGGCGTTATCGGCGCCACGGGGCCGAAGGTTTCCTCGTGCATGATCGCGGCCGTGTCGGGCACATCCTTGAGAACGGTGGGCTGGTAGAACAGCGGACCGATGTCGTCGCGCCTGCCGCCACAGGCGAGCGTTGCCCCCTTCTCCAGCGCATCGGCCACGTGGGCTTCCTGCTTTTTCACGGCGCCCTCGTTCATGAGCGGGCCGATATCGGGGTCATCCATGCCACGGCCGAGCGTCAGCGCCCGCGTCGCCGCGGTGAAACGCGTGCAGAACTCGTCATAAACGTCGCGCTGGACATAGATACGGTTGGCGCCCAGGCAATCCTGACCGGATGTGGCAAACTTTGCCTTGATCGCCTCGTCAACGGCGGTGTCCATGTCCGCGCCCTTGAAGACGATCACCGGCGCGTGGCCTCCCAGTTCCATCACCAGTTTCTTCACCGTGTCGGCGGACTGGCGGTAGAGAAGGCGGCCAACCTCGGTCGAGCCGGTGAACGACAGCACGCGCACCCGCGGATCGGCAGTCCATGGCGGCACCACGGTCGAGGCACGGCCGGTCACCACGTTGAACACGCCCGCCGGAACGCCCGCGCGCTCGGCCAGCTCGGCCAGCGCCAGCGCCGAGAAAGGTGTCTCGTGGCTGGGATGGGCCACCACGGTACATCCCGCGGCCATCGCCGCCGCGGCCTTGCGCGTGAGCATCGCCGAGGGAAAGTTCCACGGCGTGATGAGCGCGGCAACGCCCACCGGCTCCAGCCAGAGCTCGACCTCGGCATCGGGCAGGTGGCTCGTCACTCCCTCGATGTTGGGGCGCTTTGATTCCTCGGCGTAATACTCGACGAAGCTGGCAGCGTAATCGATTTCGCCGCGGGCCTCGGACAGGGGCTTGCCCTGTTCCAGAACCATGATGCGCGCCAGATCCTCCTTGTGAGTCATCATCAGGTCGAACCACCGTCTCAGGATCACCGATCGGTCCTGCGGCAGGGTCATGGACCAGTCCGGAAAAACCGCCTGCGCGGCGTCCACCGCGGCCGCGGCCTCGTCCGCGGACAGGCTCGCCACGTCGCCAAGGCGATCGCCGTTGGCCGGATCGTGCACCGCGATCGTCTCGTCCGACGCGGCGCCGCACCATTTGCCCCCCACATAGGAGAAGCTGCGCAGCAGCGCCTTGTCGGTGATGTCCGCGCTCGCCGTGATGGCCGTATCCAGCATCGCTCGTCTCCTCGTGTTCCGGGTATTCCCCGCGCATTGTGCGCAGGCCGTGCCGGAATCGAGACCGAATTGGGCGCGCCCTGCAGAAGATTCTTCTGCGCATCACCGCAACGGCAGGATCAATCGCCCAGGAGGATATCCAGCGGGGGGGCGACACCCCCCTTGATCTGCTTGGTGACGATATAGGTGAAATACCGCGCCAGCCCCACGCGCGCATCGAGCAAGGCGTCGATCAGGCGTTGGTAGCTGTCTATGTCGCGCGTGACGATTTCCAGCAGGTAGTCGAAACCGCCACCGAGCGCCCAGCATCCAACGATTTCGTCATAGTCCTGAACCGCGGCCTCGAAGACGCGGAATGCCGCGGCCGTGTGATCCGCGAGCTCGGCGGCGACGAAAACCCGCACATATGGCCCGAGCTTCCTGAGATTGATCTCGGCCCGGTACGATTCGATCACCCCGGCCTTTTCCAGTTTTCGCAGTCTTTCCCAGCACGGGCTCGCGGAAAGGCCGACCTCTGCTGCGAGCTCGGCCTTGGTTATGCGGCCCCGCGTGGACAGAACCCTGAGGATGTCGATATCGCGCCGGTCCAGCCTGACCATGTCAAAGCCGCTCGCTGTCGCGCAGATAAGGCAATCGTTCCTGCGCGCGCTGGACGCTACGGGCGTCGATCGACGCAACCGCGAAATCTTCCTCGCCGACCGTGCAGCACGTCTCTTGACCGAGGGGCGACACGATCCGGCTGCCGCCGAAGAAGCGCAGATCGCCTTGCGCGCCGGCGTGATCCGCATAGGCCAGCCACACGCCGTTCTCGAAGGCGCGGGTCGCCACCATCTTTTCCGCCACGACCCCCCATTCCCGGCCAAGCGCCGTCGGGGCCAGGACCAGCTGCGCACCGCCGCGCGCGGCCTGCCTGACACTTTCAGGAAACTCGACCTCGTAGCAGATGATGATGGCAAGCCGGATATCGCCCAGATCGGCAAAGGTCACGGCGTCGCCGGTTGCAAAGCTGCGTTCCTCGAAGCTGTGCGGCGACGGCAGCCGCTTTCGGTGATTGGCCAGAAGCACCCCGTCCGGCCCTAGCAACGCGGCAGAATTGTACAAACCGTCCGCGCCCCTCTCGGCATAGCCATAGGCGAGGGCGACCCCGTGCGCCCTTGCCAGCTCGGCCATCTTGCGACCGAAGGGACCATCCGGCGATTCGGCCAGATCCTCGTAATGCGCCGTCCGGTCATAACCCGTCGCAAAGAGTTCCGGACACAGCACGAGGTCGCAGCCCCGGCCGGCCAGCTGGCTTTCCAGCGCCGCGACCCTGGCCGCAGCGGATCGCCCCGACGCATCGCATTGATAGACGCCAAGCCTCATGCGCGGATCACCGTGCCGGCATCGCTCCCTTCAAGCTCGAGGTTCACGTGGCTGGCGATCGCGGTATCCTGCGCACCGGTGCCGGTGAGGTCGGCAATGGTGATATCTTCCGGCCTGCGCCGTCCCGGCGCCTCGCCGGTGATGACCTGTCCCAGCTCGGCGGGGATGGCATCGGTCCACGTTCCCGCCTCGATCGCGCTGCGCAGCTCCCCCATCACCCGTGTTTGGCTGACCCTGTCAGCGACATAAAGATCGGCCCGCGACAATGCCGCCGGCTCGATCTCGTTCTTGCCTTCCTGATCGGATCCCATTGCCGTGACGTGAAGCCCGGGGTGCAGCCAATCGGCCATGAGAACCGGATCCCGCGCAGGCGTCGTGGTGACGACCAACTGGCTGCCCGTCACGACGTCGGCCGGATCGGTGACGGCCCGGGCCTCGATGTCAAGCAGTTGCGACAGGTCGTCGGCGCATCGCCGCGCCTTGGCCGCGTCGCGCCCCCAGACCAGCAGGTGCCGGAACGGTCGAACAAGATGCGCCGCCTGTATCTGCAACCGTGCCTGTACGCCGGTGCCGATCACGCCGGCGGTGTCCACCTCGGCCGGCGCAAGGTGGCGGGCCGCGACAGCCCCCGCCGCGGCGGTGCGGATATCGGTGAGGTAGCCGTTGTCCAGAAACAGCGCCTTGACCAGCCCGGTTTGCGCGGAAAACAGGATCATCAACCCGTTGAGCGAGGGCAGCCCCAGCTTGGGGTTGTCGAAGAAACCCGGGCTGACCTTGATGGCGAACCCCTCGAAGCCGGGGATGTATGCCGTCTTGACGTCCACTTCGCCGTTGGCCACCGGCAGATCCATGGACATCACGGGCGGCATCACCACGTCACCGGCCGCCAGCGCGGTGAAGGCCGTCTCGATCACGTCGACCGTTTCGAGATCGAGACCGACCACGTCCCGCAGCTCGGCCTCCGTCATGATGCGGATATCATTTGCCATAGGCCCTCCCTGTCACTGTAACCTCCCCGAGTTCGACGTCCTGCCCCGTCACGACGCGGGTAAAGACATCCATGTCGAGGTTGCGCCCCGTCACGATGGTGGCCGAAGGCCCCGTCAGGCGCACCTTTCCGTTCAGAACGGCCGCCAGGCCGACCACGCAGGCGCCCTCTGCCACGATCCGGTCCTCGTAGTAGAGAACCTGCATGGCGTGATAGATCTCGTCCTCCGTGACAAGAACGATCTCGTCGAGCAGGTCACGGCACATCGGATAGGTCAGCCGGTTCTGCATCCCGATGCCGCCCCCGAGGGAATCGGCGAGCGAGGGCACCTCCTCGACCTCCACCGGATGGCCCGCGCGGAGGCTCTCGTGCATCGCCGCGCCGCGGTCCATCGATATCCCGACGACACGGACATGCGGCTTGATGGCCTTGGCGGCCAGTGCCACGCCCGCGGCGAGCCCGCCGCCCGACAAAGGTACGAGCAACGTCTCGAGATCCGGACGTGCCGCCATGATCTCCAGCCCGATCGTGCCCTGCCCTGAAATCACCGCCGCATCGTCGAACGGAGAGATTTCCACCAGCCCCTCTTCGGTCACCAGTCTTTGCGCCTCGGCCAGCGCCTCGTCCTGGCTGCGGCCGCAGATTCGCACCTCGGCGCCAAGCGCACGAATCCCGTCCACCTTGGCCCGAGGGACCAGCTCCGACATGCAGATCACGGCGCGCAGTCCACGCTGGCGGGCGGCGAACGCAACGCCGCGCCCGTGATTGCCAGTGGAACAGCACGTCACGCCGGCCGCGTCGCCGACATTGGCCACGGCATTGAGCGCGCCGCGCAGCTTGAAGGCGCCGATTGGCTGCATGTTTTCAAGCTTGAGCAGGAATTCATGATCGCCGGCCCGCGTCATGAAGGGCGACGGCACCAGCGGCGTGGCGTCTGCCACCCCGCGGATGACATGCGCTGCGGCATGGATGTCGGCCAACGTCGGTTGCATCCTGTCCCTCCCTGCTTTTCGGGCGCACTGTTGCCGCAGCGCCGGGTAACGTCAACTGTCGTGGCGCCCGAGGGCCAAAAGCGACATTGCCCCGACGCGTTTCTTGGGGCATGCCCGTTGCCGAACGTGAAGTTTGGGCACGAAATGCCGAACAGACGAGGGCGATGATGACGCAAAAGGACCTTCCATTCTCGCAGGCCGAATTCGACCGCAGGCTGGCCAAGACACGCACGGCGATGGATGCAGCGGGGATCGACCTGCTGTTCGTGACGGACCCTTCGAACCAGAACTGGCTGACCGCTTATGACGGGTGGTCCTTCTACGTGCATCAGGGTGTTTTGGTCCCCCGGGACGGGGCGCCGCTGTGGTGGGGCCGCCACATGGACATGCTGGGGGGGCGGCGTACCTGCTGGATGGCGGATGACAATATCCTTGGCTACGCCGACAACTACGTCCAGTCGACCGTGCGCCATCCGATGCAGGATCTCGCCCGCCGGATCCGCGAGATGGGCCTGGAGACCGCGCGCATCGGCGTGGAGATGGAGAACTATTATTACTCCGCCAAGGCGCACACCGTCCTGACCGGGGAATTGCCGGATGCGCAGTTCGTGGATGCCACCGCGCTGGTGAACTGGCAGCGGCTGGTGAAATCCGACGAGGAGATCGCGTTCATCCGCAAGGCGGCGCGCATTTCGGAAAAGGTTGTCCAGACCGCGCTCGACAACGCGGCACCGGGCGTGCGCAAGAACGATCTGGTCGCGGAAATATTTCACGCCGGGATCCGCGGGGTGGACGATATCTGGGGCGACTACCCGGCAATCGTGCCGCTCACACCGTCGGGGCTCGACGCCACGGCGGCCCACCTGACGTGGAACGGCGCCCCGATGCGCGAGGGCGAGGCAACCTTCTTCGAGCTGTCGGGCTGCTACCGCCGCTACCACGCGCCGCTCTGCCGGACGATATTCCTCGGCACGCCGCCGCCGGAGATGCTGGAGGCCGAGAAGGCGCAGCTTGAAGGGATCGAGGCCGGGCTCGACGCGGCGCGCGCGGGCAACAGGACCTGCGACATCGCCAACGCCTTCATCGAGGTCCTGCAGAAACACGGCATTCACCGGGAGGGACGGTGCGGCTACCCGATCGGCCTGAGCTACCCGCCGGACTGGGGCGAGCGGACGGCCTCGATCCGGGCGGAGGACGAAACCGTGCTGGAGCCCGGCATGACCTTCCACTTCATGCCCGCTCTCTGGATGGAGACATGGGGTCTGGAGACGACAGAGACGATCCTCATACGCGAAACCGGGCCGGCAGAGACGCTGTGCGACGTGCCGCGCAAGCTGTTCGTGAAGGATTAGGGGGCGCTGCCCCCTCGGCCTGCGGCCTCACCCCCGGAGTATTTGGAGCAAGATGAAGACCCGCGTCACAGCAGGTCGCGAAGCATGGCGATGAGGGGGATGTCGGCGGGCGGCATGTCATGGTCGCGCAACTGGTTCACGCGGACCCATTTCAGGACCTGCCCCTCCCGACCCTGCGGCGTGCCCCGCCACTTGCGGCAGGCAAACAGCGGCATCAGCAGGTGGAAGTCGTCATAGGAATGGCTGGCGAAGGTCAGCGGCGCGAGGCAGCTTTCCCACGTGTTGATCCCGATCTCTTCCTCGAGTTCCCGGATCAGCGCGGCCTCGGGCGTCTCGCCGGGCTCGACCTTGCCGCCGGGAAACTCCCAAAGCCCCGCCATTGCCTTGCCGTCCGGCCGCCGTGTCAGCAACACGCGACCTTCCACGTCGACCAGGGCGACCGCGGACACCAGGACGGTCTTTTTCATGAGCGATAATCGGCGTTTATATCGATATAGCCGTGCGTCAGGTCGCAGGTCCAGACCATTGCCCGGCCGCCCCCGAGGCCCAGATCGACATGGATCTCGATCTCGTCTTTCTTCATGTATCGGGACGCGTCTTCCTCGGAGTAGTCGGGGGTCACCCATCCGTCGCGGGCCACGAGGATGTCCCCGAACCATATTGCCAGCGTGTCGCGGTCGGCCGGGGCCCCGGACTTGCCGACGGCCATGACCACCCGGCCCCAGTTAGGGTCTTCCCCGGCGATCGCCGTCTTGACCAGCGGCGAATTGGCGATGGCAAGGCCATGGGTGCGCGCATCGGCATCGCTTGACGCGCCGGTGACCGAAACGGTGACGAACTTGGTCGCCCCCTCGCCGTCGCGCACCACCTGCTGCGCGAGGTCCAGCATGACCCGGTGCAGCCCCTCCATGAACCCCATGTGCTTTTCCGTCACGCGAATCCCGGAAGCGCCTGTCGCCGCCACCAACAGCGTGTCGGAGGTCGAGGTGTCGCCGTCCACGGTGATGCAGTTGAAGGTGGACTGGTTCAGGGCAGACACCATGGATTGCAGCACCGGCTGCTCTATGGCCGCATCGGTGAAGACGTAGGCCAGCATCGTCGCCATGTCCGGGGCGATCATGCCCGACCCCTTGGCGATGCCGGCGATCCGGACGGGTTGCCCGTCGATGGTTACCGTTGTCCCCGACCCCTTGGGAAAGGTGTCTGTGGTCATGATCGCCCGCGCAGCCCCGGCGAGCCCCTCGGGCGACAGCGACGCGGACAATTCGCCGAGGCGCGCGGTGATCCTTTCATACGGCAGCGGTTCACCGATGACGCCGGTGGATGAAGAGAAAACACGCGTTTGCGGCACGTCGAGCGCACGGGAAACGGCGCCGGTGATGGCCTTGACGGCCTCCGCGCCCTTGGCGCCCGTGAACGCGTTCGCGTTGCCGGAGTTCACGAGGATCGCCGCGCCCGCGCCCGACTGAAAGCGGATCTTGTCCTCGCAGTCCCGCACGGCGGCCGAGCGCGTCGCGGACCGGGTGAATACCCCGGCCACCGATGTGCCCGGCGCCAGACGGGCCAGCATGACATCCGGCCGGCCCGCATAGCGCACGCCGGCCTCGACCGTGGCAAGGCCGACCCCGCCGATCACAGGCAGATCGGGAAAAGCCTTGGGCGCCAGCGGCGAAGGGGTCGTCGCGGCCATGGTCAGTCGTCGAGCAGCTGGATTTCGTCGATGACGGCGGGATCGATGTCCTCGCTGCCCGAACGGTCGATCTCGGCGGTCTCGGCAAGGCCGTTCACGTGCGATTCGATCAGTTGCTGGCGGAGCTGGTCCTCCAGTTCGGGCCGGACGGTTTCGAACGCGGGGCGCTGCTTTTCACGGGTCTCGTTGAGCTTGATCACGTGCCAGCCGAAATCCGTCTGGACGGGTCCGGACACTTCGCCGGGCTCCAGCCCTGTCACGGCGTCGAAGAACGCGGCGACCATGTCACCGTCACCGAACCAGCCGAGATCCCCCCCGACCGACGCCGACGGGCCGGTCGACTCCTCGCGCGCCAGGGCGGCGAACTCGGCCCCGTTCGCGAGCTCGGCCACCAGCGCCTGCGCTTCCTCCTCGCTTTCGACGAGGATATGCGCGGCGCGGTACTCCAACTCGTCGGCCACGGGGGGGTACTGCGCCTCGTAGGCCTCGCGCAGTTCCGCCTCGTCAATGCCGCCCTCCGAGAGCGCGGCGACGACCTCGTTGGCGTAGACCGCGCGGCGGTCATTCTCCAGGCGCACCTCGCTGCGGCGGGAAAGTTCACCATCGAAGGACTGCATCAGCAGTGTCTGTTGAATCAACTGGTCGAGAATCCCCCGGAAGAGCATCTGCGGAGGAAACTGGTCGTATTGCTGCGGCAGATCGGCGCGCACCTCGATGACATGGGCCAACGTGATCTGCTCGCCATCAACGGTGGCCAGCACGCGGTCCGGATCGGGGGCGTTGTCCTCGGCCCGGGCAACGGGTGCGCCTGCCAGCGCCACCACGGCCGCGGCGGCGAGAAGCTGTCGGATAGGTGCTCGCATGGGATTTCCTTTGCTGGTCTGTCCCGGGGCGCCGCCCCGTGTGACGTTGACACTCTTTCGGCGGCCCCTTACATCGCCAAAGAACAACGGTGGGCGCGCCCGCTCGTGCACGTTCTAGGGGTGTGTCCGGGCCGGGGCAAGCGGAAGCCTCTCAAAAAACATACGAATTGCCGAAGCGGATAGGACATGCTGGGTTTCACTTCTGTCGCCAGAAAGATTTTCGGCACCCCGAACGACCGAAAGATCAAGGCGACCCGCCCGGTCATAGACCGGATAAACGCGCTGGAACCCGAATTCGAGGCGCTCGGCAACGAGGCGCTGGTCGAGAAGACCGCCGAACTGAAGCAGCGCGTGGCCGACGGCGAAAGCCTTGACGACGTGCTGCCCGAGGCCTTTGCCAATTGTCGCGAGGCCGCGCGCCGGACGCTCGGCCTGCGGGCCTTCGACGTGCAGCTGATAGGGGGGATCTTCCTCCACCGGGGTAACATTTCCGAGATGAAGACGGGCGAAGGCAAGACGCTGGTCGCGACCTTTCCCGCCTACCTGAACGCGCTGACCGGCAAGGGCGTGCATATCGTCACGGTCAACGACTACCTCGCCAAGCGGGACGCCGAATGGATGGGCAAGGTCTACGGCGCGCTCGGCATGACCACCGGTGTCGTCTATCCCCAGCAGCCCGACGAGGAAAAGAAAGCGGCTTATGCCGCCGACGTGACCTATGCCACGAACAACGAGCTGGGCTTTGACTACCTGCGGGACAACATGAAATCCTCGCTGGAGGAGATGGCGCAACGCGGGCATCATTATGCCATCGTCGACGAGGTCGACAGCATCCTGATCGACGAGGCCCGCACCCCGCTGATCATCTCCGGCCCGTCGCAGGACCGCAGCGACCTTTACATCACCGTCGACAAGCTCATCCCGCAGCTGTCGGAAGAGCACTACACGATAGACGAAAAGACCAAGAACGTCACCTTCACCGACGAGGGCAACGAGTTCCTCGAATCCCTTCTGCACGAGAATGGTCTGCTGGACGCGGGGCAGTCGCTCTACGACCCGGAAAGCACCACGATCGTGCACCATGTCAACCAGGGCCTGCGGGCGCACAAGATGTTCCTCAAGGACAAGGACTATATCGTGCGCGACAACCAGGTCGTGCTGATCGACGAATTCACCGGGCGGATGATGCCCGGGCGGCGCCTGTCGGAGGGTCTGCACCAGGCGATCGAGGCCAAGGAAGGCTGCGATATCCAGCCTGAGAACGTCACGATGGCGCAGGTCACGTTCCAGAACTATTTCCGCCTCTACGAGAAACTGGCCGGCATGACCGGTACGGCCGCGACCGAGGCCGAGGAATTCGGGCAGATCTACGGCCTTGGCGTGGTCGAGGTTCCCACGCACCTGCCGATCATCCGCATCGACCAGGATGACGCGGTCTACCGCACCGCCGAAGAGAAATACGACGCGATCCTCGAATCGATCAAGGAAGCGCACGCGAAGGGTCAGCCGATACTCGTCGGCACCACCTCGATCGACAAGTCCGAGAAACTCGCCAAGCTGCTGACGGATGCCGGGATAGAACACAACGTTCTGAACGCGCGCCAGCACGAGAAAGAGGCGCAGATCGTTGCCGACGCGGGCAAGCTGGGCGCCGTGACGATCGCGACCAACATGGCCGGGCGCGGGACGGACATCAAGCTTGGCGGCAACGTCGATTTCAAGGTCATGGAGGCCATCGCGGAGGAACCTGAAAAGGATCCCGAGGAGATCAGGCAGCGGATCGAGGCCGAACATGCCGACGAGGAGAAGGCGGTGAAGGAGGCCGGCGGTCTCTTCGTGCTGGCGACAGAACGGCATGAAAGCCGCCGGATCGACAACCAGCTGCGGGGACGGTCCGGCCGTCAGGGAGACCCGGGGCGCTCGGCCTTCTTCCTCAGCCTCGAGGACGACCTGATGCGCATCTTCGGTTCCGAGAGGCTGGAAAAGGTCCTGTCGGGGCTCGGGATGAAGGAAGGCGAAGCGATCGTTCACCCTTGGGTGAACAAGTCGCTTGAACGCGCGCAGGCCAAGGTCGAGGGCCGCAATTTCGACATCCGCAAGCAGTTGCTCAAGTTCGACGACGTGATGAACGAGCAACGCAAGGTGATCTTCAAGCAGCGCCTCGACATCATGAAGGCCGAGGACCTGAGCAGTATCGTTCAGGACATGCGCGGCGAGGTGATCGATGATCTCGTCGATCGCTACATGCCGCCCAAGACCTATGCCGACCAGTGGGATATGGACGGCTTTGACGCGGCCGTGCGCGAGCAACTCAGCCTTGAGCTGCCGGTCAAGGAATGGGCCGACGAAGAGGGCGTCGACGACGAGCAGATCGCGGAGCGGCTGGAAAAGGCGGCCGACGAGATGATGGCGCAGAAGGCTGCCCAGTTCGGCGCGGAGAACATGCGTTCGATCGAGAAGCAGATACTGCTGCAGACGATCGACACCAAGTGGCGCGAGCACCTGCTGACGCTGGAGCATCTGCGCAGCGTCATCGGCTTCCGCGGGTATGCGCAGCGCGATCCGCTCAACGAGTACAAGACCGAGGCATTCCAGCTTTTCGAGTCGATGCTCGACAGCCTGCGGCAGGACGTGACGAAGAAGCTTTCACAGATCCGGCCGATGACCGAGGAAGAGCAACAGGCGATGCTGCAGGAGATCGAGCAGCAGCGCGCCGCCATGACCAAGGCCGCCGAACCGGAGAAAACCGGCCAGATCATCCAGGAGACATCCGAGGACACGGCCGAAGGCTTTGACGAATCCGACCCTTCGACATGGGGCAATCCGGGCCGCAACCAGCCCTGTCCCTGCGGTTCCGGCAAGAAGTTCAAGCATTGCCACGGACGCTTTACCTGACGGGCGGCGACACAGGCACAATGAGTTCATAAGGCTGCCTCATGGCAGCCTTTTTCATGCTCTAGCCCTGTCTTTCATCGAGCAGGTGAAGAGGATGCCATGATCAGCGTGAAACGCATTGTCACAAGCGGCGTGATGCTTTTCTGTGCGATGGGGACCGGCCTGGTGCTGCAGCACGTGTTGCGTGGGGGTGACAGCGCGGCACCCGGCACCTCCGTCCAGGTTGCCTCGGTGAGTCCGGCGCAGGATTTCCGCACGACGGCGATAGAACCCGGGCGCGCGGATGACAGTGCATCCCGCAACTCGACCGAACAGCAGCTTGGCATCAACAAGATCGCGTTGACCTCGCGCGTACCAACCCCGCCAACCGCCGCGCCCCAGCCCGGCAGCCTTCCCGATGATCCGGTGGCGCTCGCCGCGCTGGAGGACCAGCCGATCAGCACCCCCCCGGACGAGGAGCCGGCCCCGACCTTCGGGTGCGAGGTGGAATTCTCGGCCGAGACGCTTGCCGCCGCGATGGTGCAGTTGACGTTGTCGGCCCCCTGCATGGCCAACGAACGCTTCACGATCCATCACAACGCGATGGTGTTCGCCGCCGCGACGGACAAGAACGGCCAACGTCAAGTCACCGTGCCGGCGCTGAGTGAAACGGCCGTTTTCATCGCCAATTTCGCGACGGGTGAAAGCGCGGTCGCAAAGGCCGACGTGACCGCGCTGGAATACTACGACCGCGCCGTGGTGCAGTGGACCGGCGCGGGCGGGCTCGAGATCCACGCTCTTGAATACGGCGCCGACTATGGCCAGTCCGGCCATGTCTGGGCGGGCGCGCCGCGGAAACTGTCGGAGGCGGCCAAGGGCGCGGGCGGGTTCCTGACGCGGCTGGGCGACGCCGGGGTGATTAATCCGCGCATGGCACAAGCCTACACGTTCCCGTCCGGTACAGCGCCCCGCGATGGCCGTGTGCGCCTGAGTCTCGAGGCCGAGGTGACACAGGCCAATTGCGGCCAGGACGTCACGGCCCAGACGCTTCAGAAATCCCTCGGCGGCCGGATGCGCGCGCAAGCTCTGACACTGGCAATGCCGGACTGTGACGCGGTCGGTGATTTTCTGGTGTTGAAAAACGTCTTCGATGACCTGAATATCGCGCGTAACTGATCACGGCGATTGAGGGCAGGTCATGGCATGGATGCGTGCGGCGGGCTTCGCCGCACTCTTTCTTTGGGTCTTTTCCACTCTCGCACTGGCGCAGGATGTCACGTTGACCTCCCGCAATGGCGATGTCGAGATTTCAGGCAACTTGCTGGGGTTCGATGGCGAGTTCTACCGCGTCGAAACCGTCTACGGGGAACTGACCGTGGACGGCTCGGGCGTGATTTGCGACGGCCCCGGCTGTCCCGACCTGGAGGATTACGTGGCACGGCTGACGTTTTCGGGGGCCCCCACGATGGGCCGCGTGCTTCTGCCCGCCCTGATCGAAGCCTTCGCGATCCGAAACACGTGGCAGGCCGACCGCAGGGCACTTTCCGAAGGTGAGAGCGTCTACACCATCACCGATCCCGCGACAGACCACCTTCTTGGCGAATTTACCATCCGGCTGAACAATACAGACCAAGGTTTTGCCGATCTTCTCGCCGACGAAGCGGATGTCGTGATGTCGCTGCGCGAGGTTCGCCAGGACGAAGTGCAGCGCGGGAAGGCGGCGGGCGTGGGCGACCTGAGCGCACGCGCAGGCAGCCGGGTCATCGCGCTCGATGCGCTGGTGCCGGTGGTGGCACCGTCAAATCCGGTCCGCTCCCTCACCCTGACATCGCTGGCCGCGGTTCTGTCGGGAGAAATCGACAACTGGAAGCTTCTCGGCGGCCCGGACGCGCCGATCGCCGTCCACGTGCATGAGGCGGGGTCCGGCCTCGGCCAGATCACCCGTGACAAGCTGCTCGGCCCCGCAGGGGTCAGCCTGGTTGAAACCGCGGAGCGCCATCCCGGTGGGCAGGGGCTCGCGCAGGCGGTGGCGGCTGATCCGTTCGCGCTTGGCGTGACCAGCCGGTCGGAGGCCGCCGAAGCATGGGAGCTGGCGCTCAGCGGCGACTGCGGCTTCGTCGTGTCCGCGACCCGGCGAGCGATCAAGACCGAGGATTACCCGCTGACCTCGCCGATGTTCCTTTATCTTCCGGCGCGGCGCTTTCCCAAGCTGATGCGGGACTTCCTCTCCTATCTCCGCGATCCGTCCGCGCAGCTGGTGATACGCAGGGCCGGCTTCGTCGACCAGGCGCCGGAAGAGATCCCTGTCCGCCAGCAGGGCAACCGGTTCGCCAATGCCATCGCGCAGGCGGGCGAGGAGATCGAGCTGGCAGAGTTGCAGCGCATGGTGTCCTACCTGTCCCCCCTGCAGCGTTTGACAACGACATTCCGCTTCGAGGCCGGATCGGTCAGGCTGGATGCGCAGTCACGCTCGAACGCGGAACAATTGGCACGGGAAATGGAGCTCGGGTTGTACGATGCGCGACGCCTCGCCTTCGTCGGGTTCAGCGACAGCAAGGGGGCCGCGGCCACGAACCTCAAGATCGCGCGCCGCCGCGCCGCGGCGGTTCGCAAGGCTGTGACCGACGCCGCCGAAACGGCGGCGCTGTCACGCATCGGGCTGGAAACGGAGGCGTTCGGCGAAGCGATGCCGATGGCTTGTGACGACAGTGCATGGGGGCGACAGGTGAACCGACGGGTCGAGGTCTGGGTGCGCTAGGATTCAGAGATATCCCTCGGCGCGGAAACTCAGCTCCTGCGACCTGCCGATTATGACATGGTCATGCAAGACGATCCCGAGTGCCTGCGCCGCCGCCGCAACCTGCCCCGTCATCGATATGTCCGCCTGTGACGGGGTCGTGTCCCCCGAGGGGTGATTGTGCACCAGGATCAGGGCACTGGCATTCAACAGCAGCGCCCGCTTGACGATCTCGCGCGGGTATACCGGCACGTGATCGACGGTTCCATCCGCCTGCTCCTCGTCGGCGATGAGCGTGTTCTTGCGGTCGAGGTAGAAAACGCGGAACTGCTCCGTCGGCCGGTGCGCCATGGTGGCCCGGCAGTATTCCAGCAGGGCGTTCCACGAAGACAAGACCTCGCGCCGCCGGATCCTGGCCTGCGAGAGCCTGTGGGCGGCGGCTTCCACCACCTTGAGCTCGCAAATGACGGACTCGGCTACACCGCTGACCGAGCGCAGCTGGTCCATGGGCGCGGACAGAACACCGCTGAAGTCGCCGAACCGTTCGAGAAGCGCCCGCGCCAGCGGCTTGACATCACGGCGCGGGATCGCGCGGAACAGAACCAGTTCGAGCATCTCGTAATCCGGCAACGCCCCCGCCCCGCCGGCGAGAAACCTGTCCCGCAGCCTCTTGCGATGGTCCTTCAGATAGGATGGCGCGGCGTCCCTTTGCGCGTCTTTCACCGGGACACTTTCATCGCTATCGAAAAGCGGCAGCGGAGACTCGGACAGCGAAGCGGGATTCTTCATGACCGCGAGGGTGCAGCGCCGGGGTTATGAAAGTGTTAACGGCGCAACGCGAACGCTGCGCCGCCACCCGGCGCGGTCAGCTTTTCATGCTGTCCCAGAAGCTCTTGACCGACGAGAAGAAATTCTTGCTTTCGGGGTTGTTGTCCTCGCTGAGACCCGCGAACTCCCGCAGCAGCTCCTTCTGCTTGCCGGTGAGGTTAACAGGCGTTTCAACCGCGAGCTCGATGAACATGTCCCCGCGCACCCCGCCGTGAAGTGACGGCATTCCCTTGCCGCGAAGTCGCATCTGCCGGCCCGACTGCGAGCCTTCGGGAATTTTCACCCGGCTGCGCCCCCCCTCGATGGTGGGAACCTCGATATCACCACCAAGGGCGGCGGTGGTCATCGAAACGGGCAGGCGGCAGAACAGGTTGTTGTCCTGCCGGTCGAAAATCTCATGCTGTGCGACATCGATAAAAATGTAGAGATCGCCCGCGGGCCCGCCGCGCATCCCGGCCTCTCCTTCGCCGGCAAGCCGGATGCGCGTCCCGGTTTCCACGCCGGGCGGGATATTGACGCTCAGCGTACGATCCTTCTCGACCCGGCCCTGACCATGGCAAACCTTGCACGGGTTCTTGATGATCTGCCCCAGGCCCGAGCAGGTCGGGCACGTCCGTTCGACGGTAAAAAACCCTTGTTGCGCGCGGACCTTGCCCATGCCGGAACACGTTGGGCAATTCACCGGCTCTGCCCCACCCTCGGCACCGGTGCCATCGCACGAATCACAAGCCACCGATGACGGGACGTTGATGCTTTTCTGGATGCCGGTGAACGCCTCTTCCAGCGTCACGCGCAGGTTGTACCGCAAGTCCGAGCCGCGCGCCGCGCGCTGACGCCCGCCGGCACGGCCGCCGCCCATGAAGTCCCCGAAGAGGTCGTCGAAAACATCGGAGAACGCGCTGGCAAAATCGCCTTGGCCACCGCCGAATCCGCCGCCGGGCCGCGGGCCGCCGCCCATGCTGCCATCGAATGCGCCATGTCCAAAGCGATCGTAGGCGGCCTTCTTCTCCGGATCCTTGAGGACGTCATACGCTTCACCGGCCTCCTTGAACTCGGCTTCGGCGTTGGGATTGTCCGTGTTGCGGTCGGGGTGCAGTTCCTTGGCCTTCTTGCGATAGGCCTTCTTTATCTCGTCCGCCGACGCACCCTTGGAGAGACCAAGAATCTCGTAGTAGTCGCGTTTTGCCATCCCGGATCTCCTATAACGAGATCAAACGGGGGCCCGCAGGCCCCCGGTCAATCTGTTTTCAGCGCATCTCACGAGCGCTTGTTGTCGTCGAGATCCTCGAAGTCGGCATCGACGATATCGTCATCACCGCCCGTGCTGCCGCCTTCATCCGACGCTGCGGACGCCGCGCCTTCGGCCTCTTCCTGGCTGGCCTTGTAGATGGCTTCGCCGAGCTTCATCGAGGCTTCGGTAACGTTCTGGATACCCGACTTGACCTTTTCGGCGGTCACATCGTCCTTTTCCAGATCCTCCTTGAGCGACGCGACCGCAAGCTCGATTGCCTCGATGGTCGACGGATCGACCTTGTCGCCATGTTCCTCGATCGATTTCTCGGTCGAGTGCACGAGGCTCTCGGCCTGGTTCTTGGCCTCGACCAGTTCCTTGCGGGCCTTGTCCGCCTCGGCATGTTCCTCGGCGTCCTTCACCATCTGCTCGATGTCCTCTTCGGAGAGGCCACCGGATGCCTGGATGGTGATCTTCTGCTCCTTGCCGGTTCCCTTGTCCTTGGCACTGACGTTCACGATGCCGTTCGCGTCAATGTCGAAAGTCACCTCGATCTGGGGCATCCCGCGCGGTGCCGGCGGAATGTCCTCCAGGTTGAACTGGCCAAGCAGCTTGTTGTCCGCCGCCATCTCGCGCTCGCCCTGGAAGACGCGGATCGTCACGGCCGACTGGTTGTCCTCGGCCGTCGAGAAGATCTGCGACTTGTTGGTCGGGATCGTGGTGTTGCGGTCGATGAGGCGCGTGAACACGCCGCCGAGCGTTTCGATCCCCAGGCTGAGCGGCGTCACGTCGAGCAGGACCACGTCCTTGACATCGCCTTGCAGCACACCGGCCTGGATGGCGGCGCCCATCGCCACGACCTCGTCGGGGTTCACGCCCTTGTGCGGCTCCTTGCCGAAGAACTTGGTCACTTCCTCGACCACTTTCGGCATACGGGTCATCCCGCCGACCAGAACGATCTCGTCCACGTCGCTGGCCGAAATGCCCGCGTCCTTGAGCGCGGCCTTGCACGGCTTGAGCGAGGCCTGGATCAGGTCGTTGACGAGGCTTTCCAGCTTGGCGCGGGTCAGCTTCATGACCATGTGCAGCGGCGCACCGTCGGACCCCATCGAGATAAAGGGCTGGTTGATCTCGGTCTGGCTGGAGCTGGACAGCTCGATCTTGGCCTTCTCCGCCGCCTCCTTGAGGCGCTGCAGGGCCATCTTGTCCTTGGTCAGGTCGACGCCATGCTCCTTTTTGAACTCCTCCGCGAGGTAGTTCACGATCCGCATGTCGAAGTCCTCGCCGCCCAGGAACGTGTCGCCGTTGGTCGACTTGACCTCGAAAAGCCCGTCATCGATTTCGAGTATGGTGATATCGAAGGTGCCGCCGCCAAGGTCGAAGACGGCGATCGTCTCGCTGTCCTTCTTGTCAAGGCCATAGGCCAGCGCGGCCGCCGTGGGCTCGTTGATGATGCGCAGCACCTCGAGGCCCGCGATCTTGCCCGCGTCCTTCGTGGCCTGACGCTGCTGGTCGTTGAAGTAGGCCGGAACGGTGATGACGGCCTGCGTGACGTCCTCGCCCAGATAGCTCTCGGCGGTTTCCTTCATCTTGCCGAGGATGAAGGCGGAAATCTGGCTGGGGCTGTATTTGTCGCCCTTGGCCTCGACCCACGCGTCGCCGTTGCCGCCATCCACGACCTTGAACGGCATGTTCTTGTTGTCCTTGGCGAGGTCGCTGTCGTCGTACCGGCGTCCGATCAGACGCTTGACGCCGAAGATCGTGTTCTCGGGGTTGGTCACGGCCTGACGCTTGGCGGCCTGGCCGACCAGACGTTCGTCATCGGTGAACGCGACGATGGAGGGGGTGGTGCGTGCACCTTCGGAATTCTCGATCACCCGGGCCTGGCTGCCATCCATGATGGCGACGCAACTGTTCGTGGTGCCCAGGTCAATCCCGATCACTTTGGACATGGTTTTCGATCCCTTCTTCTTGAGGCGATTGTCACGAGGACCGAACCCTTTATGGCATCCGGCCCCGATACTCTGGCGAGGGGACAGGTGCCCGCCCCGCGCTTGACGGCGTATATAGGCAGGTCATCTTCGCCCTGCAAGCACCGGCGCGGGACGGATTCCGCAATTTTGGGCCAAATGGTGCAGGACAAGCCGGAGGAAAACACAGCATGGCCGAACCGACACACACGATACGCGGTTTCCAGATCTACGAGAGCCTGCTTGATTCAGCCTCACAGCAGGCCGTGCTGGAAGACATACGCGCGGTCGTGGCCCAGGCACCCCTCTTTTCCCCCGTCACCCCGTCGGGCAAACCGATGCGCGTACAGATGACGTCGGCGGGGAAGTACGGCTGGTTATCCGACCGGTCCGGCTATCGCTACGAAACGCGCCATCCGGATGGCCAGCCCTGGCCGGACATTCCGCACCGCATCCTCCAGGTGTGGCGCGAGCTGGTCGGCCCGGCGCGCGATCCGGATTGCTGTCTCGTGAATTACTACGGCGAAGCGGCAAGGATGGGTCTGCATCAGGACCGGGACGAGGCCGATTTCAGCTGGCCCGTTCTGTCCGTCTCGCTTGGCGACGAGGGCCTGTTCCGCATGGGCAACGACACGCGCGGCGGCCGGACGGAATCGATATGGCTGCGCTCCGGCGACGTGGTGGTCATGGGCGGCGAGGCCCGCCTGCGCTACCACGGGCTGGACCGGATCAGGTTCGGGTCGTCGAGGTTGCTCAGGAACGGGGGGCGGTTGAACCTCACCCTGCGTGTCGTGGATTGACGCCGCCGGCCCGCGGCGCCGTATCAGCGCCGCGCGCTCCAGCTGCTCGAGACGTACTGGCGCGTGTAGAACTCGCCCATCAGCCCCAGCATGATCAGCACCAGCCCCACGATCACAGGGTATTCTATGCTCGAATTGTGCGGGAAATAGTTGACGAAGACGAAGCCGCGGCACTGGTCGATGGCATGGAACAGCGGGTTCCAGTCGAACATCGCAAGCAGCTTCGGCGGCAGGGCGTTGGCCACGAACATCTTGCCCGACGCGATCATGTTGACCCGCTGATACGTCATCGTCGCGATGGAGACGAACGTGGGAAACCACGGCTTGATCGCCAGCAGCAAAAGACCCACCGCGCAGCCGGTAAACCACGCCAACAGGAACATCGCAAAGGCCAGGACCGGCTGGTGCACCTCGAACGGCGTCACGACGACGTGGTAGACAAACAGGACGACGAAAAGCGAGAGCACCTGGATGTAGAGCGAGCTGAGACCGCTTGCCACGATGGAGATGATCGTGTTCATCGGCGCGTGCTGCATCATCGGCGAGGCGGCGGTGTCCGAGCCCGCGACGGCCCCGACAGCCTTTACATGCGTGATGAACAGAAAGATACCGGACATCACGTAAAGCAGGAAATCGCCCCGGATCTTCGCCGCGCGCAAACCCAGAACGGTGAACATCACGTAGAACGCCGCCACGAGGATGACGGCCTGCAGCATGTTCACCAAAAGCGCCATCAGGGCATTGCTGTGGGTATTGCGAACCTTGCGGACGGTTTCATGATAGATCAGCTCGGCGATCGTGATCGCCGACTGGAACAACGTCCTGGGACCGGTCTGCTGAAACATCTGGCCCTGCTGCCCTCGTGCCCGATTCCCGTTTGCGCATGGATTTCTTGCCGATCCGTTGGCGTCATATCATAAGAGGGGCCGATGAATCGCGCAACTCGGCCGGACCGGCCCGTTTCAAACCGGAGTATTGTCTTGAATCATGCCGAATTTATGACCGTTTCGCGTCGCCTCGCGCTGGCTGCGGGAGAGCGGATCATGGAAATCTACAATTCAGAGGATTTCGACGTGAAGCTCAAATCCGATGACAGCCCCGTCACCGAGGCCGACGAGGCCGCGGACGCCCTGATATCGGACGGGCTTCGGGACGCGTTTCCCGACCTCGTGCTCGTCACCGAGGAACAGGCCCAATCGCATGGCCAGACGGCCTCCACCTTTGCCATCGTCGATCCGCTGGACGGAACCAAGGAATTCGTGCAACGCCGCGGCGACTTCACCGTGAACATCGCTCTGGTGGAAGGTGGCGTGCCTACGCTCGGCATCGTGTACGCCCCCGCGAGAAAACGCATGTTCTACACGCTGCCGGACAGCGGCAGCGTGGAGGAAACCGGCCCGTTCAGCCCGGACACCCGTGGAGACGTCCGGCCATTGCACGTGTCCGATCCCGACAATGATGCGCTGATGGTCGTCGCTTCCAAGTCACATCGGGACCAGGCCACGGATGACTACATCTCGCGCTACGCGGTCAAGGACATGACCAGCGCGGGATCGTCACTGAAGTTCTGCCTGGTGGCCAGCGGCGAGGCAGACCTGTACCCTAGGCTCGGACGCACGATGGAATGGGACACCGCCGCCGGCGATGCGGTGCTTCGCGGGGCTGGCGGGCAGGTGGTGCGGTTCGATGATCACGAACCGCTGCATTACGGCAAGGACGGCTACGCGAATCCGTTTTTCATCGCCTATGCCCCCGGCGTGGCGCTCGCCCCCGCTGCATGAGCGTACTGGTCGTCATCCCGGCGCGCTACGCCTCGTCGCGATATCCCGGCAAGCCCTTGGCGATGCTGACCGGGGCGGCCGGGGCGCCCAAATCGCTGGTTCAGCGCACCTGGGAGGCCGCCGGCACGATCAGCGGGGTTGATCGGGTCGTCATCGCCACCGACGACGACAGGATTCGCTCCGCCTGCGAGGAATTCGGCGCCGAGGTCATCATGACGTCCGACCGGTGCCGCAACGGCACCGAACGTTGTGCCGAGGCATCCGAGATGGTCGGCGGAGGGTTCGAACTCGTCGTCAACCTGCAGGGCGATGCACCGCTCACCCCGCCGTGGTTCGTGGAAAAGCTGCTGTTGGGCTTGCGGCAGGACGCAACCGCGAACGTCGCCACGCCCGTTCTGGCGTGCGACGGGCGCGCGCATGAAAGCTTTCTCCAGGACCGCGCCGCCGGGCGCGTGGGCGGGACGACGGCGGTTTTCGGGCACAACGGCCACGCGCTCTATTTTTCAAAGGAGGTCATACCCTTTACGGGCCGCACCTACGCGCCGGATGCCCGTACACCGGTCTTTCACCATGTGGGGGTCTATGCCTACCGTCCCGGCGCGCTGCGGGACTATCCCGGCTGGCCCGTGGGGCCGCTGGAAGAACTGGAGGGCCTGGAACAGCTGCGCTTTCTCGAAAACGGCCAGCCCGTGCTCTGCGTCGAGGTCGATGCGCGCGGCCGGCAGTTCTGGGAACTCAACAATCCCGAGGACGTGCCGCGGATCGAAGCGATGATGCGCGAGATGAACCTGCCCTGACGAAAACTGCCGGCAAACGGGGGCGGCTGCCGCACCCCTGCAATCGGAGACGCATGATGACGAACATACTGGTGACCGGCGGCGCGGGCTACATCGGCTCCCACGCCTGCAAGCTGCTCAGGGCGCGGGGCTACACGCCCGTGACCTACGACAACCTCGGCACGGGATGGAAGAACGCCGTCAGGTACGGACCGTTCGAGCAGGGCGACCTGCGCGACCGCGACAGGCTCGACCAGGTGTTCAGGGTCTACCGGCCCGCGGCGGTGATGCATTTCGCCGCGTTGAGCCTCGTCGGCGAATGCATGCGCAACCCGGGCCTGTACTGGGACAACAACGTGGCCGGGTCGCTTGCGCTGTTGCAGGCCGCGGCGGATGCCGGCTGCCACGACATCGTCTTCTCCTCGACCTGCGCCACCTACGGGGAACAGGACAATGTCGTGCTTGACGAGAACAGCCCCCAGAACCCAACCAATGCCTACGGGGCGTCGAAACGCGCGATCGAGGACATGCTGCGCGACTTCGAGGCCGCTCACGGGCTAAACCACGTGATCTTCCGGTATTTCAACGTGGCCGGGGCCGACCCCGAGGCGGAAATCGGCGAGTTCCACCGGCCCGAGACGCATCTGGTGCCGCTGATGCTCGACGCCATCGACGGCCGGCGCGACGCGCTGACCATACACGGCACCGATTACGACACCCCCGACGGGACCTGCATCCGCGACTACGTGCACGTGATGGACCTTGTCGAGGCGCACATTCTGGGGCTGGAATGGCTGCAGGCGGGTCGCGGCAGCCGGGTGTTCAACCTCGGTACGGGCAAGGGGTTCTCGGTGCGCGAAGTGATCGACCATTCCGCCGCGGTGACCAACCGGAGCGTACCGGTCGTAGAGGGGCCGCGCCGGCCCGGCGACTGCACGAAACTGGTTTCGGGGTCTTCCCGGGCCGTGCAGGAACTGGGCTGGCAACCCGCCCGGTCGACTCTCGCCGAAATGATTTCCGACGCGTGGCGCTGGCATCAAGCTGGACATTACGACGAATAATGACGAGTCTGGTCCGCGGAGCAGACAAAGAACGTCAGCGGCAATGGACTGGCTGAAAGAGGCAGGAACCCTTTACAGGCTGCGCTGGAAGCGGCGGCGCCTGCTGTTCCGGGCACTGCGCAAACGGCGCCAGCTCTGTCCCGTTATCGACCGCACGGCCCAGATCCGCGCGACCGATATCCTCGCCGCGTCCACGGTGCGCAACGAGCGCGTGCGTCTTCCGCATTTCCTCGACCATCACCGGAATCTCGGGGTCGGGCATTTCCTTTTCGTCGACAACGGCAGCGATGACGGCACGCGGGAGTACCTTGCGCAGCAGCGTGACGTATCGCTCTGGACGACGGAACACAGCTATCGCCTGTCACGCTTCGGACTCGACTGGCTGACATGGTTGATGATGCGTCATGCGCACGGGCACTGGTGCCTGACGCTGGATGCCGACGAGATCCTTGTTTACCCTTATCACGACACGCGGCCGCTGCCCGCGTTGGTGGACTGGCTGGAACGACAGGGCCGGCGCTCTTTCGGGGCGCTGATGCTCGACATGTATCCCAGGGGACCCGTCGGCGCACAACCCTACCGGCGCGGGGACGATCCCTTCGAAACGCTGTGCTGGTTCGACGCCGGCAATTACATGATCCGCAAACAGCCGCGATTGCAGAACCTCTGGGTGCAAGGGGGGGTGCGGGCGCGCGTGTTCTTTGCCGACAATCCGCGGCGGGCGCCCACGATGCAAAAGATCCCGCTGGTGAAATGGCACTGGCGCTATGTTTACGTCAATTCGGCCCACGCCGCGCTGCCACGGCGGCTCAATCGCGTGTACGACGACACCGGCGGCGAACTGACGTCGGGCGTTCTGCTGCACACCAAGTTCCTGAACACGATCGTCGAGAAGTCCGCCGAGGAAAAGGAAAGGCGCGAGCATTTCGCCAACAGTGCGCTCTACGACGCGTATTACGATGCGCTCACCCGCGATCCGGACCTTTTCTGCGAGGCTTCCACGCGCCTGACCGGGTGGCGCCAGCTGGAGTCGATGGGCCTGATGTCGCGCGGGGGCTGGATATGAGAAACCAGCGGCCCGATTGCCATTTTCCGACCACGATTTATGCTGGCCGCATCGCGAGATGCCCGGCGGGCTGGACGTGTCAGCCACATGTTAGCACTGCCGCGCTAGCGTTGGGCGCGGCCAACGGAAAAAAGACACGGGACCACAGAACTTGAGCCTATGGCAGTCATATCTCATGCGGCTTCGCCGGAAACGGGCCCATATCCGTGCGTATCGCAAGCATTTCTCGATGCGGCCGGTGCGGGACCGGACCGGGGCCATACGCCCCGGTGACATATTGCTGTTCTCGACCTTCCGCAACGAGCATGTGCGCCTGCCCTATTTCCTGCAGTACTATCGCAAGCTCGGCGTCTCGCATTTCCTCATGGTCGACAATGCCAGCACGGATGGCGGGCCCGAATACCTTTCGGCGCAGGGGGATGTTTCGCTCTGGACAACGAATTCCAGCTACAAGCGCGCGCGTTTCGGTGTCGACTGGCTCAATTACCTTCAGCGCAAGTACGCCCACGGGCACTGGACGCTGGTCGTCGATCCGGATGAGCTGTTCGTTTATCCTTTCTGCGATACGCGCCCCATCCGCGCGCTGACCGACTGGCTGGATGTCTCGGGCGTGCGCTCCTTCGGAGCGATGCTGCTGGACATGTATCCCAAGGGGCGGATTGACGCGATGCCCTACCGTTCCGGGCAGGACCCGATCGAGATCGCGGCGTGGTTTGATCCCGGCAACTACATGATCAGCCGGAACCATTCCTACTGGAACCTCTGGATACAGGGCGGCCCGCGGGCGCGCGTGTTCTTTCCCGACCGGCCACGGAAAGCGCCGGCGCTGAACAAGATCCCGCTGGTGAAATGGGACCGCCGCTATGCCTATGTCAGTTCCACGCACATGCTTCTGCCGCGCGGGCTCAACCTGACCTACGACCAGTGGGGCGGCGAACGCGTCAGCGGGGTGCTGCTGCACACCAAGTTCCTCGACACCTTCGGCGCCAAGGCGCAGGAAGAGCTGGAGCGCGGCCAGCATTATGCCGGGAGCGTGGAGTACAAGGCCTATGCCGAGAATATCCAGCAGAATCCAGACCTTTGGTGCAATTGGTCGGAAAAGTATATAAACTGGAGACAACTAGAGATACTGGGGCTTATGTCCAAGGGCAACTGGGCATGAACAGGGGGCCGTGTCCACTATGAGCGTCGGGATCATCATGCTCGTCCATACCGCCTTCGACAGGGCCGAGCAGGTGGCGCGGCACTGGGCGGCGGCGGGCTGCCCGATCGTGTTTCACGTGGACCGCAACGTGCCGCGCAAGACCTACGATGCCTTTGCCGCGTCACTTTCCGATCTGCCCGACATAAGGTTCGTCACGCGGCACCGCTGCGAATGGGGCACTTGGGGCCTCGTCGCCGCCACGCAGACGGCGGCCGAGACGATGCTGTCCGAATTCGCCGACGTCCGCCACGTTTACCTGACATCGGGCGCCTGCCTCCCTCTCCGGCCGGTGCAGGAACTGATCGACTACCTTGAACAGCGGCCGACGACGGATTTCATCGAGTCCGCCACGACCGCCGAGGTGCCGTGGACCATCGGCGGGCTGGAACAGGAGCGCTTTACCCTGCGTTTTCCTTTCGCTTGGCGGCGGCAGCGGTTCCTTTTCGACAAGTATGTCGAGCTTCAACGCAAGGTCGGCTACAAGCGCAGGATACCCAACGGGATCGTGCCGCACATGGGCAGCCAGTGGTGGTGCCTTACGCGGCAGACACTTTCGGCCATTCTGGAAGATCCCGACAGGAAGGTATACGACAGGTATTTCCGGCGGGTCTGGATCCCGGACGAGAGTTATTTCCAGACGCTTTCACGGCTCTATTCCCGCAACATCGAAAGCCGCTCGCTGACGCTTTCCAAGTTCGACTACCAGGGCAAGCCGCACATTTTCTACGACGATCACTTGCAGTTGCTGCGCCGTTCCGACTGCTTCGTGGCGCGCAAGATCTGGCCATTCGCGAACCGCCTGTACGACGCGTTCCTGAAAGACCAGGACAGCGCCATGAAGAGGACGGAACCCAACCCGGGCAAGATCGACCGCATATTCGCCAAGGCGGTGGAGCGGCGCACGCGCGGCCGCCCGGGGCTGTACATGCAGAGCCGGTTCCCGGCAGAGGGGCGCGAGAACGGCCTGACTTGCGGCCAGTACTCGGTCTTCGAGGGTTTCGGCGACCTGTTCGAGAATTTCGAGGTCTGGTTGCACAAGGCTACGGGTGCCCGGGTGCATGGCCACCTCTTCGCGCAGGAGCGGGCCGAGTTCTCGGACGGTCAGAAGGTGATGAACGGCGCGCTGAGCGACAGCGCCAAGTTGCGAGACTACAACAAGCGGGCGTTTCTCACCAACCTGATCTGGAACACGCGGGGCGAGCGGCAATGCTTCCAGTTGGGGCCGCGAGACAACATCGAGCATATCGAGTGGGACATCGCCAAGGACCCGAACGCCCAGATATCCGTCATCAGCGGGGCATGGGCAGTCAAGCTGTTCCAGTCCAACATGAATTTCGCAGACATCCGGCGAGAGGCGGCGCGATTGCAAAAGATCGAGAGCAAGCATCTCGATGTCCTGCGCTCGCCCTGGGCCAAGGCGCGGATTCGCATATGGACGATGTCGGAATTCATAGAGGCCCCCATGGAGCCACTTCAGAAGATCATCGATGAGATCGGCAAGGAAAACCGTAGCGGTCTGGCCGAAGTGCCGCGCATGGCGGATCTCACCGGCTTCGCCCAGTTCCTTCAGAACCTCAAGAACCAAGGGATGCATCCATACCTGATGGGCGACTTCCCGGTCGCGCAGGACCGGCATGAACCGCAGCAGGACAATCCCAAACCCTATCTGGTGCGATAGGCACGCATGCCCGGACCGTTCGATTATTTCGTCATTTTCGCGGAAATGCGCACCGGCTCGAATTTCCTCGAGGCCAATCTCAATGCGTTCGAAAGCTTCCAGTGCTACGGAGAGGCCTTCAACCCGCATTTCATAGGCTACCCTAACAGCGCCGATATCCTCGGCATCACCCAGTCCATGCGCGAGGCCGACCCGAACCGCCTGATCACCGCGATCCGGGAGGCGACGCCCGGCATGGGCGGATTCCGGTTCTTCCATGATCACGACCGCCGTGCGCTTGACATATGTCTTGAGGATCCGCGCTGCGCCAAGATCATCCTGACGCGGAACCCGCTGGACAGCTACGTTTCCAGGAAGATCGCCCAATCGACCGGACAATGGAAACTGACCAACGTCAAACGACGCAAGGACAGCCGGGCAGTGTTCGACAAGGCCGAGTTCACCGAACACGTGGCGCGGCTCCAGGAATTCCAGGTACTCTTGTTGAACCGCTTGCAGGTAACCGGGCAGACAGCGTTCTACGTGGCATACGAGGATCTGCAGGACGTGGAGGTGATGAACGGTCTTGCCAGGTATCTGGGCAGCAAGGAGAGGCTGGACCACCTCGATGCCTCTCTCAAGAAACAGAACCCCGCGGCGTTGACCGAGAAGGTGGTGAATTTCGACGATATGGAGCGCGCCCTCTCGGGGCTGGATAGCTTCAACCTGACGCGCACACCGAATTTCGAACCGCGCCGTGGCCCGGCCGTTCCCGGCTACGTGACGGGCGTGGAGGCCCCTTTGCTGTACATGCCGGTCCGCGCGGGCCCGGAGGCGGAAATCAAGGGCTGGCTGGCCGCGCTGGACGGGGCCGCACCCGAAGACCTGCCAACGAAGTTCAATCAGAAGCGCCTGAGGCAGTGGAAACGCGACCACAAGGGCCATCGCAGTTTCACGGTCCTGCGTCACCCGGTTGCGCGCGCGCACGCCGCGTTCTGCCAGCGCATACTGCCGCGCGGCCCCGGCACGTTTGCCGATATCCGCAAGACGCTGCGCAACTTTCACAAGCTGCCCATCCCCGGCGGTGCGCCCGGCCCCGACTACGACAGGGACGCCCATCGAAAGGCATTCCTCGCGTTCCTGGAGTTTCTGCGGGCCAATCTCGGGGGGCAAACCGGGATCCGCGTGGATGCACACTGGGCCAGCCAGAGCGCGACGCTGGAGGGCATGGCGCAGTTCTCGCTGCCCGACAGGATCCTCCGCGAAGAGGAGATGCCTGCCCAGCTGCCCGAGATGGCCCGGGCGGTTGGCCGCTGCGACGCGGCTGCACCGCCGCAGGCTTCGCCGGATCTGCCTTTTTCGCTGGCCGAGATCTATGACGACGAGATAGAGGCGCTGACCGCGAAGGTGTATCAGCGCGATTACGTCATGTTCGGGTTCGATCGTTGGGGATAGTCGCCGATCAGGCCGCCTGCATGGACTGCGCTTCGGTCAGGATGGTGTAAAGCGTCGCGGGATCGTTGTTGGAGCGCAGCTTGGCGCAGAGCGACGTGTCACGCAGCGTGCGCGAAACCAGCGCGAGCGCCTTCAGATGCTCCACCCCTGCATCGCTCGGCGCGAAGAGAGAAAAGACAAGGTCAACCGGTTGCCGGTCGACGGCGCCGAAATCGACCGGCTTTTCCAGCAGCACCATGGCGCCGACGACCTCGGACACGTCCGCAAGGCGCGCGTGGGGCAAGGCGACGCCGTGCCCCACCCCGGTAGGCCCAAGGCTTTCACGCTCCTGCAGCGCGTCGATCGCGCGGGTGTGGCTCACGCCATAGGCCGATTCCGCAATCATCCCCAACTCGTGAAACAGGCGTTTCTTGCTCGACACCGCGGACAAGACTTTTACGGCCTCGGGTTTGAGGATCATGGAAATTTCCATTTCTTGCTCCGTGGGAACGGCCCGGCGACCTATACCCAAAACCAGTTTTACGGGTCGATCCAGCCGATGTTGCCATCGTCACGCCGGTAGACGACGTTCAGACCGTTTTTGCCCTCGTTCCGGAAAACCAGCACGGGGGCGCCCGCCAGCTCCATCTGCATCACGGCCTCGCCGACCGAGAGCGAGGGTATCCTCGTCTCCATCTCGGCCACGATGATCGGTTGCAGGCTTTCGGGCTCCGAATCCTCGCCTTCGCTTTCCGCGGCGAGGATATAGGAGGACGCGCCGGAGAGTTCAACAGGCTCCGCGCGGGAGCGATGGTGGTCCTTGAGCCGCCGCTTGTAGCGCCTGAGCTGTTTTTCCATCTTGTCACAGCACTGGTCGAAGGCGGCATAGATCTCGTGCGCGTGCGCCTTGGCCTGGGCCGTCAGGCCGGTGGACAGGTGCACGGTCGCTTCGCAGGCGTATTCGCTGGCATTCTTGGAGAATATCACATTGGCGTCGGTGGGGCGTTCGGCATATTTCCCGACGACCGTATCCAGCTCTTGTTCGACGTGTGTCTTTAGGGCCGCCCCAACATCGATTTGTTTTCCGCTTATCTGGTAAAGCATCTTGTCTCCTTCTTCTGACGTGCAGATCCAGCCGGACGCGCCGCGCACGCCGGAGATTGGCCGGACCCGATGAAAGTGATGCCGCGCCTGCCGGGTTTGTCGCTGCTCATGGCCTGGGTGGCCGGGCCGTCGAGAGGACGGGTCGTGAACCGGAAGATCATGCATCAATTGACGCGCTTTCCCGGCCGGTTGTCAATGGAGTATGCAGCCCGACAGAGAGGAATCGCCGACACGCGCCGCGGGTCAGGAAATGCGGAAACTGTCCCCCAGATAGACGCGCCGCACGTTTTCGTTCGCCACCACTTCGGCCGGGCTGCCGGACATCAGCACCTTGCCGTCGTGCAGGATGTAGGCCCGATCGACGATCTCCAGCGTTTCGCGCACATTGTGATCGGTAATCAGCACCCCGATGCCACGGTTCTTGAGATCCACGACCAGCCTGCGAATGTCGCCGACCGAGATCGGATCGACCCCCGAAAACGGTTCGTCAAGCAAGAGGTACTTGGGGTTCGCGGCAAGGCACCGCGCAATTTCCACGCGTCGGCGTTCCCCGCCCGAGAGCGCCAGCGCATGAACCCGCCGCAGGTGCTCGATAGAGAAATCCGACAAAAGTTCCTCGAGTCGCTCGCGGCGTTTGTGCCGGTCCGGTTCGGAAATGTCGAGAATGGCGGTTATGTTGTCCTCGACCGACATGCCCCTGAAAATCGACATTTCCTGCGGCAGGTATCCGATTCCCAGCTTGGCCCGCCGGTACATCGGCAAGGTGGTCACGTCGCGGCCGTCTATCAGGACATGCCCGCCCTCGGGATAGATCAGCCCGGCAATCGCGTAGAAGGTCGTCGTCTTGCCCGACCCGTTCGGCCCAAGCAGCGCCACGACCTCGCCCTGCTCCATCTCGAGGGAAACGTCGCGGATGACCACGCGCTTCTTGTAGCTCTTGCGCAACGACTCGACGCGCAGGCCGGTATTGTGATGCGCAAGGTGCAAATGGGGCTGGGCGCGCGTCACTGGCCCTCGTCCCCCTGTTGAAGCACCGTCTTGACCCGGCCCGACATGCGCGCCGTCCCGGATCCGGTATCAACCGTCATGCGATCCGCCGAAAGCGCGTTGCTGCCCTGTAGCAACAGGACATCGCCCTGCATCTCTATGATACCGGTCTGGAGATTGTAATCCGCGCGCTCGGCCTCGGCCGCGTCTTTCCCGCTGACGAGCGTGACACCGCCCGACGCCTTGAGCCTCTCGATCCCGTTCCGGCCGTCAAGATAGACGACCAGAACACGAGATGCCGACAGGCGCATGCCACCCTGCCCGATGATGACGTTCCCGGTAAAGACAGCCGTGCCGTCCGCCTGGTTCACATCGAGGTTGTCCGCAGTCACCTCGACGGCCTGGTCGCTGTTGTCCTGGAGGTTGCCAAAAGCGATCTGCGCGCCCTGCGCAACGGCCATACCCGAGGCGACAAGAAACAAGATCGTGGCGAAGCGTATCAATCTGCGGGTCAAACCACTACTCTCCGGAACGTTCTGGGCGGTATATCAGCTTCACACCCGCGGTGAACAGCAAATGCAGGTTTCCGGTATCGGGATCGCTGGTAAGCACCATGCGTTGCGCCGTCAGCTTCCCGGCCGGGGCGGTGCCGGACACGGGCCCGGGAGATTCCGCGTATAGCTCGTCGAAGCCCAGCAACAGGCGATCCGTCGTCACCGAATACCCGTCGCTTGTGCGGAATGTCACATTGCCCGTCAGGACGGCCCGGTCGCGGCTCTGGTCGATCTCGCCGCTACGCGCGGCAATCTCCAGCTCCCGTCCCGATTCGAGCTTCAGCCGTGCGGTCATGTCCTCGGCCTCGAACTGGCGCGGGTCATCCGCCGATGGAACGGATCGCGCCGTGCGCAGTGTCACCTCGTGCCCGCGGGCGGTGACCCCGGCAAAAACCGCGTTGGTGGCCCCCTGATCGCGCGCACGCGATTCAAGATCGATTCCGGCCGCGGGCACGGTTTCCGCCGGGTCGAACTTGTCGGAGATGAGAAAGACCGTGGAAAGAATGCCGAGCGCGGCAAGCGGCAGGATGATTTTCATCCACGCGACGAAGCGGGAATAGAGGTTTTCACGCCACGACATCGTCAGTGTGCGAATATGTCGATCTCTGGCCAGCCCTCCAGATCAAGCCTTGCACGCATCGGGAGAAAGTCGAAACAGCCCTGTGCCAGCTGCATCCGGTTTTCGCGCGCCAGCCTTTCGTCGAGAACGTCGCGAAGCCGGTGAAGGTAGAGAACATCCGATGCGGCGTAGTCGAGTTGCGCCTCGCTGAGTTCCCGGGCGCCCCAGTCGGAGGATTGCTGCTGCTTCGATATGTCCACCCCCAGAAGTTCCTGCAAAAGAAACTTCAGACCGTGACGATCGGTATAGGTACGCACCAGCTTGCTGGCGATCTTGGTGCAATAGACCGGCGCAGCCAGCGCACCGAACGCGTTGTACATCGCCGCGATATCGAAACGGCCGAAGTGGAAAAGCTTCAGGACGGTCGCATCCTTCAGCAGCGCCGCGAGGTTCGGCGCGCGTGTCTGCCCCTGGTCGATCTGGACGATATGCGCATCGCCATCCCCGGCAGACAACTGCACCACGCAAAGACGGTCGCGATGGGGGTTCAGGCCCATGGTTTCGCAATCGATCGCCACGACCGGCCCGAGGTCAAGCCCGTCGGGCAGATCCTGATGGTAAAGATGATTGGCCATCCAGTCCTTCCTGTGATCGTCCGGGTCCGTTCAGCGCCCGCGTGGCGGTGTCCAGTCCCGTTGTTTCGTAGCAGATCGCGCGGCGGGGCAAAGCCATACACGCATCGCCGGGGCGGCGCCATGGCCCGCGCGACACCGCGGCTGTCTAGCTCGTGTTCGCGTTATGAAGCTCGATCGCCTCTTCCAGATCCTCGAAAAACCTTGCACGTCCCTTTTCAAGGACAATCCCGCAGTCACAATACTGGCGCAACTGCGGTATCGAGTGCGACACGAACACGGCGCTGGAGTTCTTCACCCTTTCGGCAAAGACCGCCTTGCTCTTGCGCTTGAATTTGGGGTCGCCGACGGCGGTGACCTCGTCGACGAGATAGGTGTCGAAATGCATGCCCATCGAGGCGCCGAAGGCAAGCCGTGCCTTCATCCCCGAGGAGTAGGTCCGAACCGGCATGTAGAAAGATTCGCCCAGCTCGGCGAAATCCTCCACGAAAGCCACCAGTTCCGTGGTGTCGACACCGTAGATCCGCGCGACAAAGCGCACGTTCTCGGCGGCACTGAGATCCTTGTGAAAGGCCGACGCGAGACCGACGGGAAAGGAGATCGTTCCGTCGCTGACGACACGCCCGCGATCCGGGCGCAGGTTGCCGGCCACGATCTCCAGCAAGGTGGACTTTCCGGCGCCGTTACGGCCCAGCAGCGCGATCGAGCGGCCACTGGGCAGGGTCAGGCTCAGGTCGTCTATCACGACCTTGGTGTGGCCGTTGATTCGAAATGTCTTGGTCAGGTTCTCAAACCGGATCATGGTATCTCTCAGGACCGGTCCCGGATCGAGTAATAGATAAGAACGCCGATCGACCAGGTCAAAACCATGAACAGCAGGATCAGGCCGGACAGCACGAACCGCTGCGGAAACTCAGACTGTTCGGCGCGCGTGGGCGTGATGTAGGTCGCGAGGTAGCGGCTTTGACGGTCGGCCTCATCGCGTGCCGCCTCCAGCGCCTTGAGGGCCGCGAAGTAGGCTTCCTCGGCATATTCCTGGTCAACCTTGAGCCGCTCGAACTCGGCGATGAGCGTAGGGTAATCCTGGCTGACGCCCCCCGTTTCGGTGCTCGAGGTGGCGAAATTCCGCCGCTCCGTCGCGATCCTTTCGCGAATCACCTCGATCCGCTGGCGCGCTTCCCGCAACCGCGGGTCGTTCTCTCCGCTGGTGCGCTGCAAAAGATCGTATTCCACCAGCGCCGAGGCCAGCTCCTGTTGCAGGCTGCTCATGACGCCCATTCGGGTCTGGATGTCCGTTTCCGGATCGACGATCTGCGTACGGGTGCGGAACTCGGTCAGCGCCTGCCGCGCATTTTTCAGCAGCTCCACCGCCTCCTCGAGATCCGCCTGGGCATAGCGCATCGCGTCCTCGCGGGCCTGCCGGTTCAACGCGTTGATCCGGGCCTGGCTTTCGGCGACGACAGCGCGGTTGATATCCTGCGCCATGCCCGGGTCGAACGCCTTGACCTGAACCTCGATAAGCCCGGTATTGGAATCATAGGAAACCCCGATCATCCGGTTCCAGTACCAGATCAGCTCTTCCTGCGTTGCATCGGGCCATACGGAAAATGCCCAGTCAGAGGGCCAGTACCGCGAATAATGCTCCCGCAGGTCAATCCTCTCGTTGACCGCCTGGACCATCTCCTGACTCTGGATGAACTCGTACAGGATATCGCTATCCGACGCGGTGGAGCCGCCGGTAAAGCCGACGATGCCGCTGAGCAATTCGTTCGCGCTGCTCTGGTCCTGGCTGCGCACCGTGAAACCGGCGATCGAATGATACTGGTCTTCCGCGACGAAAAACAGGTAGGAGGCCACTGCAAGCCACGGCACGGCCACCAACAGAAAGAAGCTCGTGATAACCCCCCAGTGCCGGCGCTTCATCGTCGCGGGGCTTGCCACGGGTTTGACATCGGCCGGCTGCAGCTCGGCGGCGGGCTTTTGGCCCTTCTGCTTTTGAGGGTTCTGGTTGCCGCCTTTCTGGCCTTGCTGATTTTTCCCGGCTTTCTGGCCTTTCTGGTTGGGTTTGTTGTTCTGCTTGGCAGGACCTTTCGCCGCGCCACCCTTGGCATCGGCAGGTTGCGCCTGTCGCTGACCCTGGTGTTCGACCGAGTCATGTCGCTGACCTTGGTGTTCGACCGAGTCATGGCTGCTGTCCCGCCGGCGGGTGATGAAGGATACCGTGTCGTCGTCCCCGGCGGCCGTGGGCGCGGTTCCGCTCTGCTCGGATTTGTCCGAACTATCGGCCTGCTCCTCGCGCGCCGCGTTCTTGTCGGCGGCTTGGCTCTGTTTTGTCATGCTGCTCTTTTCCGGACCAAAGCCGTTTGAAACTGGACTGAGTTACTCACATACTAAGTATTCACGCAACCAATGTCACCGTGGTTTGTCATGGCACACTCCGACACGCCAAGCTCCGAACTTCCGCCGCCCGCGCGCCAGCCGCGGCGCGGTTTTCCCACCGCGCGGAATGTCACGGCCCTCGTACTGCGGGAAATGTCGACGCGCTACGGGAGAACGCCGGGCGGGTACATGTGGAGTGTGCTGGAGCCGCTTTTCGCGATCCTCGTTCTCAGCGTCGGTTTTTCCCTGCTGCTGCGCTCGCCCTCTCTCGGCACCAGTTTCCTGCTGTTCTACGCGACTGGCTACCTCATCCTGAACCTTTACATGACGCTGGCGAACCCCATCATGCGGTCGATCCAGTTTTCCAGTTCGCTGCTGCGTTTCCCGGCGGTGAGCTGGATCGACGCGGTCATGGCCCGGTTCCTGCTCAACAGCATGACGGGCATCATCACCATGGTCCTGCTGTTCACGGTTATCCTGAGCCTTGTCGAAACCCGCACGGTGCTCAGCCTTACCCCGATCGTGGAGGCGACGCTTCTGGCCATGCTGCTGGGATTGGGCGTTGGCGTGCTCACCCTGACGCCGGCCGGGCTCTACCCGCTTTTCAACGTTGTCTGGAGCGTTCTGACACGTCCGCTGATGATCATGTCGGGTATCATCTACACGTATGAGGATCTGCCGACATTCGCGCAGAACATACTGTGGTATAACCCGCTGATACATCTCACCGGGCTCATGCGCACCGGCTTCTACCCGACCTACTCGCCAACCTATATCAGCTTCCCATACGTGATTTTCTTCTCCATCATCGCGCTGGCGTTCGGCTTGGTCCTGTCCAGCCGCTACCACCGCGAGGTACAGGCGGCGCTTTGATCGCTCGGTCACGAGACGTTTCAACGGAGAATTCGGGGAATGGTGCCCAGGAGTGGACTCGAACCACCACGTCCAAAAGGACACTAGCACCTGAAGCTAGCGCGTCTACCAATTCCGCCACCTGGGCCGGTGTCGTGAGCACGCCGTTTATCCCCGGCCCGGGGGTGTGTCAACGCCGTTTTTCGCGCCGGCAAACTTTGCGCCGCACGGCTTGTCCAATCCGCCCCGCAGGTTTAGGAAGACAGCACACCACGCAGCCTTCGGAGGCATGACAGATGTCGAAGCTCGTCACGATCTACGGGGGGTCCGGCTTCGTCGGACGCTACATCGCGCGGCGCATGGCCAAGGCGGGCTGGCGCGTGCGCGTTGCCGTGCGCCGCCCCAACGAGGCGATGCACGTCAAGCCATATGGCGTCGTCGGGCAGGTCGAGCCCGTTTTCTGCAACATCCGGGACGATGACAGCGTGCGCGCTGTCGCACACGGTGCGGATGCTGTCGTGAACTGCGTCGGCACCTTCGATCGTTCGGGCCGGAACAATTTCGATGCCGTCCAGGACAAGGGCGCCGAGCGTATCGCGCGCATCGCCGCGCAAGAGGGCGTGGCGCGGCTGGTGCACATCTCCGCCATCGGCGCAGATCCCGAGGGGCCGTCGCTCTATGCCCAAAGCAAGGGGCGCGGCGAAGAGGCGATACTGGCGCACTTCCCGTCCGCCGTTATCCTCCGTCCCTCGGTGATTTTCGGGCCGGAGGATGCCTTCTTCAACCGTTTCGCGGCCATGTCCCGGCTGGGCCCGATCCTGCCGGTGGTGGGCGCGGAAACCAGGTTCCAGACCGTCTATGTCGACAACGTGGCCGAAGCCGCCCAGATGGGCGTCGAAGGAACGGCGGAGCCGGGCGTCTACGAACTTGGCGGGCCGGATGTGAACACCTTCCGCGAACTCATGCAGCAGATGCTTGGCGTGATCCGGCGCCGGCGGCTGATCGTGAACATTCCTTTCGGCATTGCATCGGTCCTCGCCGCGGTCATGGAGCTTGTCCAGACCGTGACCTTCGGCCTTGTGCCGGCACAGATAACGCGCGACCAGGTCACGAGCCTGAAGTCGGACAATGTCGTGTCCGAGGGTGCCAAGGGGCTTGAGGATCTCGGGACCGAGCCGGTTTCGCTCGAGGCGGTTCTGCCCGACTACCTTTGGCCGTACAGGCCGGGCGGCCAGTACAACGCGATCCAGGAATCGGCGTCGAACCTTCGCGACACCTAGAGATAGGCGACGCCGAGAAGAACGCCGCCCAAAACCACGCGATAGACCACATAGGGCGTGAAGCTGACGCTGCGCAGCAGTCGCATCATGATGGCCAACGCCCCGAGCGCCGCGAAAAAGGCGAAAACGGCGGCGATTGCGCCGTCACGCAGCACGGCCAGATCAGCCTGCATGACCGCCTCCCCGGCGAGGAAGAGGGCGCTGGCCAGGATCGTCGGCACGGACATGAGCATCGAGATCCTTGCCGCATCGTGCCGGGTATATCCCATGAACCGCGCGCCGGTGATCGTGATGCCCGCGCGGGATGTGCCGGGAATCAGCGCGATCGCCTGCCAGACCCCGATCACCATGGCGTCGGACAGCCCCCAGTCGGCCTGTGTCCGGCGGCTGGCGCCAAACTGGTCGGCCCAGTACAGAACGATGCCGAATACCAGCATCGCCCACCCGATCACGGCCACCGAGCGAAGCTCGGCATCGAGCCCGGTGAGGTGAAGAATCAGCCCCAGACCGATCACGGGGATGCTGGAGACAAGCAGCAACAGAGCCAGCCGGGCCCCTTGCGTGTCGGCGCGCCCCGCCAGCAGCCTCGGGAGGCCGAGGAGCGCCCCGCGCATGTCGTCCCAGAAAAACAGGAGCACGGCGAAAAGCGTGCCCAGATGCACCGCCACATCGATAACCAATCCCTGGTCATCAAGCCCGGCAAGCGCCGGCAGCAAGATCAGGTGGCCCGATGACGAAATCGGCAGGAACTCGGTCACGCCCTGAATGATGGCAACGAGAATCAGGTGAAGAAGTGGCATGGAAAACGATCCGGTCAGCAGCGAATGGCCTGCTTAAAGCTATAAACCAGATGGGTTGCGGGAAAAGCCGCCATTTATGTCCGTTTCGGCCATAATTTAATGATGCGGTTGCCGAAAACATGCGGCCTAAAGAGAAAATTATTCATGATATGTCAGTATTGCTGCCTTTATTTATCATCTCGCTTCGATTAAACACGTCCAGCACTGACAGCAAGTCGGAGAATATGCCGTGTCGAAGCACCCGATGATGAAATTCGTGACCGTTGAACGGACGATGCCCGACAAGCGGGCGGCCGAGGACCGGAACAGGGATTTCCACGAGATCTACGCGGAGTACGCCGACGAGAAGGCCAAGGAACAGGCCGCCCGTTGCAGCCAGTGCGGCGTGCCGTATTGCCAAAGCCACTGCCCGCTGCACAACAACATTCCCGACTGGCTGCGCCTGACCGCGGAGGGCCGGCTCAGGGAGGCCTACGAGCTCAGCCAGCTCACCAATACCTTCCCCGAGATATGCGGGCGCATCTGCCCGCAGGATCGCCTGTGCGAGGGTAACTGCGTGATCGAACAGGCCGGGCACGGCACGGTTACCATCGGCGCGGTGGAGAAATACCTAACCGACACGGCATGGGAGCGGGGCTGGGTCGAGCCGATAGCGCCCGCCCGGGAACGCCCCGAGTCCGTCGGGATCATCGGTGCCGGACCCGGCGGTCTTGCCGCGGCTGATGCGCTGCGCCGCGCCGGAGTGCAGGTCACGGTCTATGACCGCTACGACCGCGCAGGCGGGCTGATGACCTACGGCATACCCGGTTTCAAGCTGGAAAAGGACGTTATCATGAAACGGTTCGACCAGCTTGAACAGGGCGGGGTCACGTTCGTCCTGAACTGCAATGTGGGCGAGGACATCGGCTTCGAGGACATCCGCGGCAAGCACGACGCCGTGCTGATCGCCACCGGCGTTTACAAGAGCCGCGATCTGCACGGACCGGGTGCCGGCGCCGCCGGTATCGTGCGGGCCATCGATTATCTCACCGCGTCGAACCGTGTCGGCTTTGGCGACGCGGTGCCCGAATTCGAAAGCGGGGAACTCGACGCCAATGGCAAGCGGGTCGTCGTGATCGGCGGCGGCGACACGGCGATGGATTGCGTCCGCACCGCCGTTCGGCAGGGCGCGGCATCTGTCAAATGCCTGTACCGCCGGGACCGCGACAACATGCCCGGCAGCCAGCGCGAGGTGGCCAATGCCGAGGAGGAAGGCGTTGTCTTCGAGTGGCTGAGCGCGCCCAAGGGGTTCGTGGGCGACCCGGTGACAGCGGTAAAGGTACAGCAGATGCGGCTAGGAGCGCCCGACGCGACGGGCCGCCAGAGCCCCGAGGAAATCGAGGGGGCCGAACACGACGAACCGGCAGACCTCGTCATCAAGGCGCTCGGCTTCGAGCCCGAGGACCTGCCGACGCTTTGGAATCAGCCGGAGCTGGAGGTTACCCGCTGGGGCACGATCAAGGCGGAGTTCACCACCGGCCGCACGGCGCTGGACGGGGTGTTCGCCGTTGGCGATATCGTCCGCGGGGCCAGCCTCGTGGTGTGGGCAATACGTGACGGCCGCGATGCGGCCGAGGCGATCCTCGACCACCTTTCCACCGCCCCCGCGCATGCCGTCGCGGCAGAATAGCGCCATCACGTCGGTCCGACGCCGGTATCCTTTCGGCGCCGCCGGGTTTTTTGAAATTCGATAGGGCAGCAACCCTGACCCACCGATTGAAGGAAGGGTAAACGCGATGACGAAACTGGATCAAGACTGGGCCGCTGCCGAGGAAGCCAGGCGCACGTGGCTGGCCGAGAACGGCATGTACCGTGCCGAGGACGAGCATTCGTCCTGCGGGGTGGGCCTGGTCGTTTCCATCGACGGCCAGCCGTCGCGCAAGGTGGTCGAGGCCGGGATCGACGCGCTCAAGGCGATCTGGCACCGCGGCGCCGTGGACGCCGATGGCAAGACCGGCGACGGCGCGGGCATCCATATCCAGATCCCCGCCCCCTTCTTCTACGACCAGGTGCGGCGCACGGGCCACGAACCGCGCGAGGACCAGCTGATGGCGGTAGGCCAGGTGTTCCTGCCGCGCACCGATTTCGGCGCGCAGGAAACCTGCCGCACGATCATCGAGACCGAGGTCATCCGCATGGGCCACTACATCTACGGGTGGCGTCACGTGCCCGTGGATATCAGCGTCCTGGGCGAGAAGGCCAACGCCACGCGACCCGAGATCGAGCAGATCCTCATTTCCAACGCCAAGGACATCGGCGAGGAGGAGTTCGAACGCGAACTCTACGTCATTCGTCGCCGGATCGAAAAGGCGGTCGTCGCCGCTGGCGTGAGCGGGCTTTACATCGCGTCGCTGAGCTGCCGCAGCATCATCTACAAGGGCATGATGCTGGCCGAGCAGGTGGCGGAATTCTATCCCGACCTCAAGGACGAGCGGTTCAAGAGCGCGTTCGCCATCTATCACCAGCGCTATTCCACCAACACCTTTCCCCAGTGGTGGCTGGCCCAGCCCTTCCGCATGCTGGCGCACAACGGCGAGATCAATACGCTCAAGGGCAATGTCAACTGGATGAAGAGCCATGAAATCCGCATGGCCAGCAGCGCCTTCGGCGACATGGCCGAGGATATCAAGCCCATCATCGCGGGAGGATCGAGCGACAGTGCCGCGCTCGATTCGGTGTTCGAGGTACTGGTACGGGCCGGTCGCAGCGCCCCCATGGCCAAGACCATGCTCGTACCCGAGAGCTGGTCCAAGCAGGCCGAGGAACTGCCCGAGGCGTGGCGCGACATGTATTCCTACTGCAACTCGGTGATGGAGCCGTGGGACGGTCCCGCAGCGCTGGCCATGACCGACGGCCGCTGGGTCTGCGCGGGCATGGACCGCAACGGCCTGCGCCCGATGCGCTATGTCGTCACCGGCGACGGGCTGGTGGTCTGCGGGTCCGAGACAGGCATGGTGCCTGTCGATGAATCGAGCGTGCGCGAAAAGGGCGCGCTGGGGCCCGGGCAGATGCTCGCCGTGGACATGAAAAAGGGCGCGTTGTTCCACGATACCGAGATCAAGGACAAGCTGGCGCGCGCCCTGCCCTTCGGCGAGTGGGTTGGCAAGATCAACGACGTGGACCGCAAGCTGGCCGGGGTAACCGAGCGAGCGCTGCATTCGGGCACGGAATTGCGGCGCCGCCAGATCGCGGCCGGATACTCGATCGAGGAGCTGGAAAGCATCCTCGCGCCCATGGCCGAGGACGGAAAGGAGGCCATCGCATCGATGGGGGATGACACCCCCAGCGCTGTGCTGTCCAAGAAGTATCGCCCGCTGAGCCACTTTTTCAGGCAGAACTTCAGCCAGGTGACAAATCCGCCGATCGATTCGCTGCGCGAATTCCGGGTGATGAGCCTCAAGACCCGGTTCGGAAACCTCAAGAACGTGCTGGATGAATCGGGTGCACAGACGGAAATCGTGGTGCTGGAGAGCCCGTTCGTCGGTAACGCGCAGTGGGAGGCGCTGCTTGGAGAATTCGAGGGCGAGACCGCCGCCATCGACTGCACCTTCTCCCCCGGCGAGGGCGCGTTGCGCACCGGGCTGGAGCGGATCCGGGCCGAGGCGGAGGATGCCGTGCGCTCGGGCTCGGCGCATATCGTGCTCAGCGATACCGCGGTCGGCGAGGGCCGCGTCGGCATGCCGATGATCCTTGCCACCAGCGCGGTGCATTCGCACCTGACACGCAAGGGGCTGCGGACCTTCTGCAGCCTTAACGTCCGCTCTGCCGAGTGCATTGATCCGCATTACTTTGCCGTTCTGATCGGGGCGGGGGCCACGGTGGTGAACCCCTATCTCGCCGAGGACAGTCTTGCCGACAGGATCGAACGCGGCCTGCTGGACGGAAGCCTGACCGAGAACGTCGCACGCTATCGCGAGGCAATCGACCAGGGGCTGCTCAAGATCATGTCCAAGATGGGCATCAGCGTCGTGTCGTCCTATCGCGGCGGGCTGAACTTCGAGGCGGTCGGGCTGAGCCGCGCGATGTGCGCGGAGTATTTCCCGGGCCTGACGAGCCGCATTTCCGGAATCGGGGTGAGCGGCATCCAGGCCAAGCTGGAAGAGGTTCACGCACAGGCATTCCTCGGCGGGCGCGACATCCTGCCCATCGGGGGATTCTACAAGGCGCGCAAATCGGGCGAGACCCATGCCTGGGGCGCCCAGACCATGCACATGATGCAGATGGCCTGCAACAATGCCAGCTACGAGCTGTGGAAGCGGTACTCCAACGCGATGCAGGGCAACCCGCCCATCCATCTGCGTGACCTGATGGCGATCAAGCCCAAGGGCGACCCCGTGCCGCTGGAAGAGGTGGAGAGCGTCACCGCGATCCGCAAGCGGTTCGTGACGCCGGGGATGAGCCTTGGCGCGCTGTCACCCGAGGCGCACAAGACGCTGAACGTGGCGATGAACCGGATCGGCGCCCGCTCGGACAGCGGCGAGGGCGGCGAGGACCCGGCGCATTTCCACCCCGAACCCAACGGTGACAACCCCTCTGCCAAGATCAAGCAGGTGGCGTCGGGCAGGTTCGGCGTGACGGCCGAGTACCTCAACCAGTGCGAGGAGCTGGAGATCAAGGTCGCGCAGGGCGCCAAGCCCGGCGAGGGCGGCCAGCTGCCCGGCATGAAGGTGACCGAGCTGATCGCGCGGCTTCGCCATTCCACGCCGGGCGTGACCCTGATCAGCCCGCCGCCGCATCACGACATCTACTCGATCGAGGATCTGGCGCAGCTGATCTATGACCTCAAGCAGATCAACCCGACCGTGAAGGTCTGCGTCAAGCTCGTGTCGCAGTCGGGCGTGGGCACGATCGCCGCGGGCGTGGCCAAGGCCAAGGCCGACGTGATTCTGATCTCGGGCCACAATGGCGGTACCGGGGCCAGCCCGGCGACCAGCATCAAGTATGCCGGCCTGCCGTGGGAGATGGGGCTGACCGAGGCCCACCAGGTACTGTCGATGAACAACCTGCGTTCGCGGATAACCCTGCGCACCGATGGCGGGCTGCGCACCGGGCGCGACATCGTGATGGCCGCGATGATGGGCGCCGAGGAATACGGCATCGGCACCGCCGCGCTGATCTCGATGGGCTGCATCATGGTGCGCCAGTGCCAGTCGAACACCTGCCCCGTGGGCGTGTGCACACAGGACGAACGGCTGCGCGAGAAGTTCACCGGCAATGCCGACAAGGTGGTGAACCTGATCACCTTCTACGCGCAGGAAGTGCGCGAGATCCTGGCCAGCATAGGCGCACGCAGTCTTGACGAGGTGGTGGGCCGGGCGGACCTGCTGACACAGGTCAGCCGGGGGTCGGCGCATCTGGACGATCTCGACCTCAATCCGATGCTGATCACGGTCGACGGGGCCAAGGACATCACCTATGACCGCAACAAGCCCCGCAACGAGGTGCCCGACACGCTGGATGCCGAGATCGTGCGGGATGCCCAGCGCTTCCTGCAGGACGGGGAAAAGATGCAGCTGCATTACGCTGTCCAGAACACGGACCGGACCGTTGGCACACGGGTCTCCAGCCATATCGTGCGCAATTTCGGCATGAACAACGCGCTTCAGCCCAACCACCTGACGGTGAAACTATCGGGCAGCGCGGGGCAAAGCCTTGGTGCCTTCGCCGCGCCGGGGCTGAAGATCGAGGTGTCGGGCGATGCCAACGATTACGTGGGCAAGGGCCTGTCGGGGGGCACGATCGTCGTGCGCCCGCCACAGATGAGTCCGCTGGACGCCGCCGCCAACACGATCATCGGCAACACGGTGCTCTACGGCGCGACGGGTGGCTACCTGTTCGCCCGCGGGCGCGCCGGCGAAAGGTTCGCCGTGCGCAATTCCGGCGCGCATGTGGTGGTCGAGGGCTGCGGCTCCAACGGGTGCGAATACATGACGGGCGGTGTCGCGGTGATACTTGGCACGGTCGGCGCGAATTTCGCCGCCGGGATGACCGGCGGAATGGCCTATCTGTACGACCCCGAGGGCCGGGCGCGAACGCTCATAAACCAGGCCTCGGTCGTCGTTTGCCCGGTTCGGGAGGCGCACTGGCTGGATGAACTGCATGACCTCATCCAGCGGCACGCCGCCGAGACGGGATCGCGCCGGGCACAGGACATCCTGCAGTACTGGGACATCGAGAAGGACAATTTCCTTCAGATCTGCCCCAAGGAAATGCTCGACAAGATCGCACACCCGCTGGGGATCGAGCAGGACGCGATCCCCGCGGAATAGCCGGGTCCGCGCACCCGCCGCGGGGTTTTCGCCGTGGCGGGGATACCTATTTCAGGGTGCAGTGACCGTGATGGAGATGCCCCATGTCCGAGCTGCTCATCATAACCTTCGATGACGAATCCTCGGCGTTCGAGCTGGAACAGCACCTTGGCCCCCTTCGCGCCGGCAACTGGCTGGAAACGCAGGACACCACGATCCTCACGCGGGACGCGGCGGGAGAGGTGCACATGCAACGGCCCGTCAACGTGCCTCTGGCACAGGCCGCCGGGGGCAGCCTTTGGGGGCTGGTGATCGGCGCGGCCTTTGCCGTACCGGTGGCCGGCGCGGTGACCGGCGCAGCCGCCGGGGCCGTTCTCGGGCGCGAACGCGATCCCGGTGTAAACACCGCCTTTCTCGAAGAGATCGCAGACAGCCTGCGCCCCGGCGGGTCGGCGCTCTGCCTGCTGGTGCGCAACTTGGATGTCTCCGCACTGGAAGAGGCGCTGGCGCGTTTCGGAAAACGGGGCCACCTGATCCAGTCGCCCTTGACCGAAGACGAAGAGGCGGCGCTGCGCGCCCGGTTGTCGGGCGCGGCGCAGGCCTGACTGGGCGCGATGCGCATTTGGCAGATCCCGGCTTACGGCGCATACTGACGCGACGTAACCGGGGGAATCACCATGAAAACGAGAACGGTTTTCGCCGCGGCCGCGGCGATGGCGACGGTGCTGGCAGCACCCGCCGGGGCGGGGCAATGCGGCTACCAGTACTGTTGGGGGGCGGTGGGTTTCGGCCCCTACGGCGCGGCCGGCTGGGCGCACAGCTACGCCTCACAGGCAGGCGCGTATAACCGCGTCTTTCAGGAATGCGGCGGGAACTGTACCCAGATCAAGACCTTCTACAACAGCTGCGGCGCGATCGCTGCAGGCGCCAACAATGGCTGGGGCTGGGGAACCGCCCAGAGCAGGGCGCAGGCCCAGAACATCGCCATGGGCTACTGCAACCAGTACGATGTCGGCTGTTCGGTCCGGGCCTGGGCCTGTTCATTCTGACAAGCCCCGGTCCGCCGCGTGATGGCCGCGGGGTGGCAACGTATTGAATGCCGACACCCGGCGCGGTAGCGATCACTGGATGGCAAAACGCAAGGCGAGACGTGGCAAGAAGGACCGGCGGCGGCTGCGCCCGGTACGCTGGGGCCTGCGCTGGCTCTCGCGGCTGGCGGGCATCGTCGTGATCGTGGCCGTGGCGGTTATCGTCGCGCACCGGGCCGTGAACCCGCCCAAGACCATCTACATGCGACAGGAGGAGGCGCGGCTGGGACGGATCGACCACGTATGGGTTCCCATCGAGAACGTGGCGCCGGTCATGGCCCGTTCCGTCGTGGCGGCGGAGGATGCCAATTTCTGCACCCACTGGGGTTTCGACATGACCGCCATCCGACGGGCCATCGCCGATGGGGGGCGGCGGGGGGCGTCGACCATATCGCAGCAGGTGGTCAAGAACGTCTATCTCTGGCACGGGCGCAGCTGGCCGCGCAAGGCGCTCGAGGCCGTCATTACGCCGATGGTCGAGGCCGCCTGGCCCAAGCGCCGCATCGTCGAGGTCTATCTCAACATCGCCGAGTTCGACACCGGCATTTTCGGTATCGAGGCCGCCGCCCGGCATTATTTCGACGTCGGGCCAGAGGCGCTCAGCCCCGTGCAGGCGGCGCGACTTGCCGCGATATTGCCCGCCCCCAAGGACCGCTCGGCAAGCGATCCCGGCGGTTTCGTCCGCGAACGGGCCGCACAGATCATGGACGGGGCGGCCACGATCCGCCGCGACGGGCGGGCCGCGTGTTTCGAGGATTGAAAAGCCGCCCCGTTCCGGGCAAGGAGAGGAACAGCCCGGTTCACAGCAGATATCGGCCATGGCCAAGCTCTATCACGTTCCCCTTTCCCCGTTCTGCCGCAAGGTGCGGCTGTGCCTCGCCGAGAAGAAGATCGAGTGCGAGCTCGTGGAGGAACGCTACTGGGAGAAATCGCCGGACTTCCTGCGCCGCAATGCCGCCGGCAAGGTGCCGGTGCTGCGGCTGGATGACCGGATGATGGCGGAAAGCACGCCGATCTGCGAATACATCGAGGAAAGGTATCCAGAGCCGCCGCTTATGCCCAAGGCGGCGGAGGCGCGCTACGAGGTACGCCGCCTGGTGGCATGGTTCGACGACAAGTTTCACAACGAGGTGACGTCCAACCTGCTGTATGAGCGGGTGAACAAGAAGGTGACGAAACAGGGCTTTCCCGACAGCGCCAACGTCAAGGCCGGTGCACGGGCCATAAAGTATCACCTTGATTACATGGCCTCGCTACTCGACAGCCGCCGGTGGCTGGCCGGGGACGTGATGACGCTGGCCGATTTCGCCGCCGCTGCCCATCTCAGCGCGCTGGACTATATCAGCGACGTGGACTGGAACCGGTCGGACGTGGTGAAGGATTGGTACGCCAAGATCAAGTCGCGCCCGGCCTTTCGCGGACTCCTCGCCGACCAGGTCCCCGGCTTTCCCCCGCCGGTGCATTATGCCGACCTTGATTTCTGAAGGTCCGCGCCCCGAGGGGCTCTGCCCCTCTTGGCCTGACGGCCAATTCACCCCGGGATATTTCCGGCCAGAAGACACATGGACGATCTGAAACGGAAACTTGTTGCAAGGGCCCACGAAGAGGGTTTCGACGCCTGCCGCGTGTGCCGGCCCTGGGACGTGCCCGAGGTGCCCGGACGGCTGGCAGAATTCCTCGCGAAGGGGCGGCACGGGCAGATGGGCTGGCTGGCAGAACGCAGCCACTGGCGCGGGGCGCCGCAGGCGCTGTGGCCCGAGGCGCGCTCGGTCATCATGCTTGCCGAAAGCTACACCCCGCGGGAGGACCCCCTCGCGACGCTGGACAGGCCGGAGGTGGGTACCGTGTCCGTCTATGCCCGCAACAAGGACTACCACGACATCGTGAAAAAGCGGCTCAAGCGGCTGGCGCGGTGGCTCATCGCCGAGGCCGGCGGCGAGGTGAAGGTCTTCGTCGACACCGCACCCGTGCCGGAGAAGCCGCTGGGACAGGCGGCCGGGCTTGGCTGGCAGGGCAAGCACACCAACCTGCTGAGCCGCGAACTGGGCAACTGGTTCTTTCTCGGGTCGGTGTTCACGACCCTCAAGCTGGAGACCGATCCGGCCGAAACCGATCATTGCGGATCGTGCCGGGCCTGTCTCGACATCTGCCCGACGGATGCCTTTCCCGCCCCTTACCAGCTGGATGCGCGGCGCTGCATCTCCTACCTGACCATCGAGCACAAGGGGCCAGTTGACGAGACGCTGCGGCCGCTCATGGGCAACCGGATCTATGGCTGCGACGACTGCCTCGCGATCTGCCCCTGGAACAAGTTCGCCGCTCACGCACACGAGGCGCGCTATCATGCGCGGGACGACCTGACGGCGCCCCGGCTGGCGGAGCTGGCGAGGCTGGACGATCCGGCCTTCCGCGAGCGGTTCTCCGGCAGCCCGATCAAGCGGATCGGGCGCGACAGGTTCGTGCGCAACGTGCTCTACGCCATCGGCAATTCCGGTGACGCGGCGCTGCGGGAGGTGGCGCAGGGCCTGACGGATGATGCAAATCCGACGGTGGCCGATGCCGCCCGCTGGGCCGTAGGGCAGCTTGCCCATGCCGCAAACGGGCTGGCACGGCGCTGAATTCCGCGCCAGACAGAAGCTGCGCATCCCGGGCCACCGCCCGGACGAACACATGCAGCACAAGGGGAACCGAACCATGACACACGCTGCAAAGCGATTCGACGCCGAACTGTCCGGCCGGCTGGCGGAATTGAAGACGGAAGGACTTTACAGGTCGGAACGGGTCATCACCAGCAAGCAGTCGGGAGAGGTGGCCCTGGCCGGAGGCCGGCAGGCGATCAATCTTTGCGCCAACAACTACCTCGGCTTGGCCGACAACCCCGCCATCATCGCCGCGGCGCATGACGCGCTTGACCGCTACGGCTTTGGTATGGCGAGCGTACGCTTCATCTGCGGCACGCAGGAGGAGCACAAGCAGCTCGAAGCCCGGATTGCCGGGTTCCTCGGCACCGAGGACGCGATTCTTTACGCTGCCGCCTTCGACGCGAACGCGGGCCTGTTCGAGACACTTCTCGGCCCAGAGGACGCGGTGATCTCGGACGCGCTGAACCATGCCAGCATCATCGACGGCATTCGGCTGTGCAAGGCGCAGCGCCACCGCTACGCCAATTCGGACATGGCCGATCTGGAACGCTGCCTGCAGGAGGCACAGGGCGCACGGCACCGCCTGATCGCCACCGACGGGGTGTTCTCGATGGACGGGTATTACGCCCGGCTGAGCGAGATCTGCGACCTGGCCGATGAATACGACGCCATGGTGATGGTGGATGACTGCCATGCCACGGGATTCGTCGGCGCGCACGGACGCGGCAGCCACGAGCACTGCGGGGTGATGGGCCGGGTCGACATCCTGACCGGGACACTCGGCAAGGCGCTTGGTGGCGCATCGGGCGGGTACACGGCCGCGAGCGCACGGGTGGTGGACTGGCTGCGCCAACGGTCGCGGCCCTATCTCTTCTCGAACACGCTCGCCCCGGTCATCGCGGGGGCCTCGCTGAGGGTGTTCGACCTCCTCGAAGAACAGGGTGACACGCTGCGCGCCCGGCTGTGGGACAACGCCGCCCATTTCCGTGACCGCATGCAACAGCTGGGTTTCGAGCTGCTGCCGGGCGAACACGCGATCATTCCCGTCATGCTGCGGGATCCCCGGCTGGCGCAGGAGATGGCGGCAAGGCTGAGCGATCACGGGGTGTATGTTACCGCCTTCAGCTTTCCGGTCGTGCCCAGGGGGCAGGACCGGATCCGTACGCAGATGAGCGCCGCGCTGACCCGCGAGATGCTGGACCGCGCGATCGACGCTTTTGCCGAGGTCGGGCGCGAACTGGAGGTGATCTGATGAACAACACGATGAAGGCGCTGGTGAAGGCCAAGCCCGAGCCGGGGCTGTGGATGGAGCACGTGCCGGTGCCCGAGCCGGGGCCGGCGGACGTGCTGATCAGGGTAAAGAAATCGGCCATCTGCGGCACGGACGTGCATATCTGGAAATGGGACGCGTTCAGCGCAAAGACCGTGCCTGTCCCCATGGTGGTGGGCCACGAATTCGTGGGCGAGGTGGTCGACATGGGCGCCGCGGCCAACAAGTACCGTATCGGCCAGCGCGTGTCGGGCGAGGGGCACATCGTCTGCGGGGCCTGCCGCAACTGCCGGGCGGGGCGGGGCCATCTGTGCCGCAATACAAAGGGGGTGGGCGTTCAGCGCCCGGGCAGCTTTGCCGAGTACCTTTGCATTCCCGAAAGCAACGTGGTGCCCATCCCCGACGACATCCCCGACGAGGTGGCCGCCATATTCGACCCCTTCGGCAACGCGGTGCACACGGCGCTGAGCTTTGACCTCGTGGGCGAGGACGTGCTCGTGACGGGCGCGGGCCCGATCGGGATCATGGGCGCGCTGGTTGCCTCGCGGGTGGGCGCGCGCAAGACCGTGATCACCGACATCAATCCCTACCGGCTGGATCTCGCGCGGCGGATGGGCGTGCAGCACGTCGTCGACGTGTCCAATCAGCAGCTGCGCGACGTGATGGACGCCATCGGCATGACCGAGGGCTTCGACGTGGGGCTGGAGATGTCGGGCGCATCGGCCGCCATGCAGCAGATGATCTCGCGCATGAACAACGGCGGCAAGGTGGCGCTGCTGGGCATCGCGCCGACGGAATTCCCTGTGGACTGGAACACGGTGATCTTCAGGATGCTGCACATCAAGGGCATATACGGCCGCGAGATGTACGAGACGTGGTACAAGATGATCGCGTTGGTGCAGTCGGGGCTGGACATCTCCGGCGTGATTACGCACCGAATCCCCATCGACGAGTACGAAGCGGGGTTTGCCGCGATGATGTCGGGCAACTCGGGCAAGGTGGTGATGGACTGGGACTGACAGGACGGCGCGATTGACCTTCGCGCCGGCGCGGGCCAATCAGGGGCCACAGGAGACGCCCCATGAACCCGCTCAAAGGGATCGCCCTCAAGCTATTTGCCGTAATGCTGTTCATTGCCATGTCGTCGCTCATCAAGGCGACGTCGGATCACGTCCCGCCCGGTCAGGCCGTTTTCTTCCGCTCGGTCTTTGCCGTGCCGGTGATCCTCGTCTGGCTCGCTCTGCGGGGCGATCTGGGCACGGGGCTGCGCGTGATCTCGCCCATTGGGCATTTCTGGCGCGGGGTCGTGGGCACGACGGCGATGGGATTGATGTTCGCCGGCCTTGGCCTGCTGCCCCTGCCAGAGGTCACGGCGCTGAGCTACGCGGCGCCGCTGTTGGTCGTGGTGTTCGCGGCCATGTTCCTGGACGAAAAGGTGGGGCTCGTGCGGATGGCCGCGGTCGGGCTCGGTCTGATCGGGGTTCTGGTCGTGCTGGCGCCGCGGCTGACCACCCTCACCGGCGAGGGCGTCGCGGCGGCCGAGGCTCTGGGCGCGATCGTCGTGCTGATGGGCGCGACCTGTGCGGCGCTGGCGCAGATATACATCCGCAAGCTGGTGCAGACCGAACAGACCAGCGCCATCGTGTTCTATTTTTCCATGACCGCATCGTTTCTGTCGCTGCTCACCCTGCCCTTCGGCTGGGTGATCCCGGGCGGAACGGAAACCGGCCTGCTGATCCTTGCCGGGCTGCTCGGCGGCACGGCGCAGATTTTCCTCACCGCGTCCTACCGTTTCGCCGATGCCAGCGTCATCGCGCCGTTCGATTACGCCTCGATGCTTTTTGCCATCGTGATCGGCTACGTGATCTTCGACGAGGTGCCGACCGCGCAGATGCTTGCCGGCGCTGCGCTCATCATCGCCGCCGGGATCGCCATCATCTTGCGAGAGCGGCAGCTCGGCTTGCGGCGCGGTGGCGCACGATCCGTCCGGACGCCGCAGGGTTAACGATCCTTCAGCATGTAATGCAGGTAGGCGGGACGCATCAGCACGCGCCGGAAACGCCCGAGCGGAAAGCGCCGCGGCGTGTGGCGCATGGGGGCGGGATAGGGGCGTTCGGGCGTTTGCCCCTGAACCAGATCGGCCAGCAACGCTCCGGTGTAGCTGCCCATCGACACGCCGTTGCCATGATAGGCGAACCCGGCAAAGGCGCCGGGCATGTCCGGGATCGGGCCGGCATAGGGCAAAAGGTCGCGCGTGAGGCAAACGAAACCCGACCAGTAATGCGGCGTTTCGACATGCCGCCACGCGGGAAACATGGTGTCGAAGTCGCTGCGAATCGCCTTGCGTATCGCCGCTTCGCTCCTCGGTGTGTGCCTCAGGCCACCGCGCATGCCGAACAGCATTCGGCCATCCGGCATCAGCCGGAAGTAATGCAACAGGTTGCGCGTGTCATAGCACATTTGCGTGCTCGTCCAGCCCTGTGCCGACAGTTCCTCCCGCGACATGGGGCGCGTGACGATCACGCTGGATTGCGTGGGAAGATAACGGCCAGCCATCCAGCGCGGCACGTTGTCGGAGCTGTAGCCATTGGTGGCCACGACGATTCTTTCGGCGGTGACGCTGCCATGCGCGGTATGAAGGCGGTAGCCACCGCCGGGCAGGGTATCGATCCCGGTCACGGCGCTGTCGCCATGGATCGCGGCCCCGGCGCTCCTGGCGGCGTTTGCCAGCCCGGCAGCGTATTTGCGCGGATTGAGCGCAAAGCCTATTGGGGTGGTCACCGCGCCGTGAAAGGGCCCCTTCATCCCGGCCTGCGCCAGTTCCTCGGGCGGGGTCACGGTTGGCTCCACCCCGTAGACATCGCGGATATGGTCAACGCTGTCGCGCAGAGCAGCGAAATCGCGCGGCCGGTGGGCAAGCTGCGTTTCACCGTCCGAATGACGATCGACGTCGAGGTCGAGCCGCTCGAGCAACTCCGCGACATGGTCGACCGCCGCGCGTTCGGCCCGGCAATAGCCGCGTGCCTCCTCCTTGCCGAACATGCGGACCATGTCGGCAAACCCCGCCTTGGCGCCGCCAAGACAGCAGAATCCACCGTTCCTGCCCGACGCCCCCCAGAACGGCTGCTGCGCCTCAAGGACGGTGACACCCAGCCCGGCCTCGGCGAGGTTGAGCGCGGCCGACAACCCCGTGAACCCCGCCCCGATGACGGCGACGTCGGTCTGCGTATCCCCCGCCAGCGCGGGCCAATGGCCGATCGCCGCGGTGTCGGCCCACCAGCAATCTGCAATCGGCGCGGCACCGTAGGCCTGCGGTTCCCAGATTCTGTCGAGACTGTTCATGGCCGGCCCCCCGTCTGTTGCGCGGCTGCACGGATGCACCGTTCCGGTTGCGGCGTCTGGGTCATCATTGCACCTCTCGTCACTGCCATAAGGATTTGATCAAAAGCGGTGGTGCGTGGCAATATGGTATTCAACACTCCCGCATCCGGCGTGGCAGGGCGGGCGCGAACCGCGCACAGGCGAAGGAAAACGATGACGAACGCAGAAGATGACACGACCGATGGAAACACCGAGGTCACGCGCCTGCCAGCTCACGAACGGATCTACCGGCAATTGCGTGCACTGATCCTTTTTGGTGATCTTGCTCCCGGCCAGGCGGTCACGATCCAGGGCCTGACCGAGCGCCTGAGCGCGGGCATGACACCCGTCCGAGAGGCGATCCGCCGGCTCATCTCGGACGGGGCGCTGGAATTCCAGGGAAACCGCCGGGTTTCGGTGCCGCTGCTGACGGCTGAAAATATAAGCGAAATAATCTTGGCAAGACAGTGGCTTGACCCGCATCTCACGCTTCGGGCGACAGAGCGGGCCTCGTTGGAAGACCTCGATCGCCTGACCGCGCTGGATCAGGAGCTCGACGCGGCGATCGCCACGGGCGACCTCCGGGCCTATCTGGAAGGCAACTATCTTTTCCACAAGTCGATCTACGACATTGCCGATGCACCGATACTGGCCGATCTGGCCGATGGTCTTTGGCTGCGCTTCGGTCCCTCCCTGCGGGTCGTCTGCGGGCGCATGGGCACGCAGAACCTGCCGGACAAGCACAAGGCCATGCTGGACGCGATGCATGCCCGGGATGCGGAAGCCGCCGCGCGAGCGATCCGCGAGGACGTGATCCAGGGGATGGAGCAGGTGCGCCAGTCGCTGTAGGCCGAGAGCCGCGGGCGCTGATTCGATTGACGCCGAATAATTTGATCATATTATGGATCGGGAACGGCCCCGCGCCGGAAAGACCCGGTTCACGATTGGAAAGGTTTCGAAATGACCCTGATCACCAACCACATGCCCACCGCCGAGCTGCAAGCGCTGGATGCGGCCCATCACCTGCACCCCTTTACCCACGGCGACGAGTTGAACCAGAAGGGCGCACGCGTCATCACCCGCGCCAAGGGCGTCACGCTGACCGACAGCGACGGCAACGAGATGCTCGATGCCATGGCGGGGCTGTGGTGCGTGAACCTCGGGTACGGACGGGATGAGCTGGCCGAGGCCGCGGCGCGGCAGATGAAAGAGCTGCCGTATTACAACACGTTCTTCCAGACCACGCATGTCCCGGCCATCGCGCTGGCCGACCGTCTGGCCGAGTTGACGCCGTATGATCTGAACCACGTGTTCTATGCCAGTTCCGGATCGGAGGCGAACGATACCAATATCCGGCTGGTGCGGACCTACTGGGCCCAGAAGGGACAGCCGGAGAAGAACATCATCATTTCACGCCGCAACGCCTATCACGGCTCCAGCATGGGCAGCGCCTCTCTGGGCGGAATGGCGGCGATGCACGCGCAGGGCGGGTTGCCCATCCCGGGAATCCACCACATCAACCAGCCGGACTGGTGGGCCGAGGGCGGCGACATGACGCCCGAGGAGTTCGGGATCGCCCGCGCGCGCGAACTGGAGCAGGCGATCGAGGAGCTGGGGGCAGACCGTGTCGGCGCCTTCATCGGCGAGCCGGTACAAGGCGCCGGGGGCGTCATCGTTCCGCCCGACAGCTACTGGCCGGAGATCCAGCGCATCTGCGATGAACACGGCATCCTGCTGATCGCAGATGAGGTGATCTGCGGTTTTGGCCGCACGGGCAACTGGTTCGGCTCGGAAACCTATGGCATCCGGCCCCACATCATGACCGTCGCCAAGGGGCTGAGCTCTGGCTACCAGCCCATCGGGGGCTCGATCGTGTGCGACGAGGTCGCACAGGTGCTCAACGACTGCGAGTTCGCGCACGGCTATACTTATTCGGGCCACCCGGTGGCCTGTGCCGTGGCGCTTGAGAACCTGCGCCTGCTGAGCGAGGAGGGTATCGTTGCACGCGCGGCCGCGGAGACGGCCCCCTACCTGAAAGAGAAATGGGAATCGCTGGCCGATCATCCGATAGTGGGCGAGGCGAAGATTTCGGGGCTGATGGGGTCCATCGCGCTGACACCCCACAAGGAAAGCCGGGCCGCCTTTGCCGCCGACAAGGGCACTGCCGGCCTCATCTGCCGGGAACACTGTTTCGCCAACGGTCTGGTGATGCGGCATGTGGGCGACCGCATGGTGATCTCGCCGCCGCTGATCATCACCCCCGGCGAAATCGATACGCTGGTGGAGCGCGCACGCGCCGCGCTGGACCTCACGCAACGGCAGCTTGCCGAGGACGGGCTCTTGAAGGCCGCCAGCTGAAAACGCCACGATCAAGATAAAAAGGGGGGCGCGCGGCGCCCCCCTTTTTCGTTCGGCCTCGCGGCTTAGTCGAGCTTGCGCTCGACCTCCTCGCGCTCGAAGATCTCGATGACATCGCCCTCGCGGATGTCCTCGTACTTCTCGAACGCCATGCCGCATTCCTGACCCGACTGGACCTCGGCCACCTCGTCCTTGAAGCGCTTGAGCGTCTTGAGCGTGCCCTCGTGGATCACAACGTCATCGCGCAGCAGGCGAACCCCGGCTGACCGGCGGGCAATGCCCTCGGTAACGAGACAGCCGGCCACCTTGCCGACGCCGGAGACCTTGAAGACCTGCTTGATCTCGGCATAGCCGATGAACTTCTCGCGCACCTCGGCACCGAGCAGCCCGCTCGCCGCAGCCTTCACGTCATCCACGAGGTCGTAGATGACAGAGTAATAGCGAATTTCCACGCCTTTCTGGTTGGCGCTGTTGCGTGCCGGGGCGTTGGCACGCACGTTGAAGCCGATCACCGGCGCACCGCTGGCCTCGGCAAGGCCGATATCGGATTCGGTGATGGCCCCGACACCGGAATGCAGCACGCGAACGCGCACCTCCTCGTTGCCGATCTTTTCCATCGCCTGAACGATCGCCTCGGCGCTGCCCTGAACGTCGGCCTTGACCACGACCGGCAACTCCTTGACGTTCTCGTTTTCCTTGGCCTGGGCCAGAAGCTGTTCGAGCGACGTGCCCGCACCGGCGGCGGCGCGCTTTTCCTTGGCGGCGTTCTGGCGGTATTCCGCAATCTCGCGGGCCTGCGCCTCGGTCTCGACGACGTTGAGCACGTCGCCCGCCTCGGGCGTGCCGTTCAGGCCCAGCACCTCGACCGGGACCGACGGGCCCGCCTCCTTTACCCGCTCGCCGCGGTCGTTGATGAGCGCCCGGACCTTGCCATACTGCTCGCCAACCACGAACACGTCGCCCTGCCGCAGCGTTCCCCGCTGCACCAGAACCGTGGCCACCGGGCCGCGGCCCACGTCGAGCTGCGCCTCGATCACCGCGCCCTCGGCGGCGCGCTCGGGGTTTGCCTTGAGTTCCAGGATTTCGGCCTGAAGCGCGATCGCCTCCAGCAGTTCGTCCAGACCCTGACCGGAAATCGCGGACACCTCGACATCCTGCACGTCGCCGGACATCGCCTCGACCACGACCTCGTGCTGGAGCAGGTCGGTACGCACCTTGTCGGGGTTGGCCTCGGGCTTGTCGATCTTGTTGATCGCCACGATCATCGGCACACCGGCCGCCTTGGAGTGGTTGATGGCCTCCACGGTCTGCGGCATCACCGCGTCGTCCGCCGCCACGACCAGCACCACGATATCGGTCACCTGCGCGCCACGGGCCCGCATGGACGTGAACGCGGCGTGGCCCGGCGTGTCGAGGAAGGTCAGCACCGTGCCACTGTCCGTCGTCACCTGGTAGGCGCCGATGTGCTGGGTGATGCCGCCCGCCTCGCCCGAGACGACCTTGGCATCGCGGATGGCGTCAAGGACGGATGTCTTGCCGTGGTCGACGTGCCCCATCACCGTGATGACCGGCGGGCGCGGCTTCATGTCCTCGGGCTTGTCCTCGACCGTGTCGATCACGTCCTCGACGTCGGCGTCGGAGACTCGAACGACCTTGTGGCCGAATTCCTCGATGATGAGTTCGGCCGTGTCCGCGTCAATGGACTGGTTCTGCGTCACCATCATGCCGTTCTGCATGAGCGCCTTGACGACATCGCCCACGCGCTCGGCCATGCGGCCCGCAAGCTCGGAAACGACGATGGTTTCGGGCAGCTGCACCTCGCGCACGATCTTTTCGCGGTCGGGCGCGTTGCCCATGGCCTTTTGCCGGGCGCGCTCCTGCTTGCGCTTCATGGAGGCCAGCGATTTCTGGCGGCCGCCCTCGCCCCCGGACAGCGCCTGGTTGAGGGTCAGCTTGCCCGCGCGGCGCCCGCCGTCGTCGCGGCCCTTGCCGCGGCCCTTGCCCTTCTGGTCGCGGTCGGACTTGTCGTCGCGCCGCGGGGCCGGCTTGGGCGCACTGCGGGCGGGCTGCTGTTCCTCGGCCGAAGGCTGCGCGGACTGCTCGGCCTTGCGCTTCGCGGCCTCTTCCTCTTCGCGGCGCTGGCGTTCCTCTTCCTCGGCTTTCTTGCGGGCGCGTTCCTCGGCCTCGCGTTGTTCACGCTCCTTGGCCTCGGCTTCCTCGCGGCGCCGCTGGCGCTCTTGCTCGCGGGCCTTTTCCTCGGCCTCGCGGCGGGCCTGTTCCTCGGCCTCGCGCTCCTTGGCGGCCTGCAACGCCTTCATCCGGCGCTCCATCTCCGCATCGGAAATGCCTGCGGGACGCTTGGACGCTTCCTTCGACGTGGAAGGCGCCTGGGAAGATCCGGAGGCGGAGCGGCCGGCCGCCCCGCCCTGCTGGGGCTTGACGACGCGCTTGCGCTTGGTTTCCACCACGACGTTCTTGGTGCGGCCGTGGCTGAAGCTCTGCTTCACATTCCCCGACCGGGAACCGCCGCGCACACCCAGAGTTTTCTTGCCGTCGTTGTCGCTCATCTGGTCTTCTTTCCTTTCCGGCGTCCCAATTCGCCGTCCGAGACGCGCAGGCCCTTGAGCCTTGCCGCCTCCTCTACAACACGTTGCGCCAAACCGCCATCCCCCAGTGCAGCATGGACCGCGGTTTGTCGCCCGAAGGCCCGGCCGAGCTCCTCCGCCGTCAGCCAACCGATGTAATCGCCGCCATGCGGCGTGCTCAGCTTTGACTTCCCGCGGCCGGAGCCATCGCTGGCCTGGATCAGCACGCGGGCGTCTTCGCGCGTCAGCCGGTCCTTCACCTTTTCATATCCCGTCACGGCCTCGCCGCTCTTGCGGGCAAGGCTCACGAGGTTCACCACCCGCTCGGCCAGCTGCGCCTCGATGCTATCGACCAGCCCTTGGGGGATGGTGACAGGCTGCTTCAACCCGCGCGCGAAAAGCGATTTGGCGACCGCGCGCTCCAGCGCCTCGCGGGTGGCCGCGACCCAGACGCCCCGCCCCGGCAACTTGCCCAGAACGTCCGGCACGACCTGGCCGTCAGGGCCCGCAACGAAACGGATCAGGCGGGACTGCGGCAAGACCTCGCCAGTGGCGATGCACTTGCGCTCGGGACCCTCCGGCCGCTGCTTGGGTTGCCCTCCGCGACCCATACTGCGCCTCACGAGACCCCGATCAGGCCTCGGCCTCCTCTTCGGTTTCTTCCTCGGCGTCGCTTTCGAGCTCCGCGGGATCGACCCATCCCAGCATCACGCGGGCCGTCATGACGAGGTTTTGCGCCTCGTCCATGGAAACGTCGAACGGTTCGAGGATGCCGTCATCCTTGACCCGTTCGCCATCGACGGTCGTCCAGCCGCCGGCGAGTTCCCAGTCGGCGCAGGTGGCGAAGTCCTCGAGCGTCTTGATGCCGTCCTCGGCCAGCGCTTGTAGCATCTGGGGTGTCAGCCCCTCGAAGTCAATGAGGCTGTCCTCGGCGCCCAGCTCGCGCGCCTTTTCAAGTGCCGCGCGAGCCTGCGCGTCCAGCACGTCTCGCGCGCGGGCCTGCAGTTCGTTGGCCGTGTCCTCGTCCACTCCGTCGATCACCAGCAGCTCGTCGAGCTCGACATAGGCGACCTCCTCGAGGCTGGTGAACCCTTCGGACACCAGAAGCTGGGCGAAGAACTCGTCGAGATCCAGCGCCTCCATGAACAGGTTCGAGCGCTCCTCGAACTCCTTCTGGCGGCGCTCGGAATCCTCGGCCTCGGTCATGATGTCGATGTCCAGACCCGTCAGCTGGCTGGCCAGCCGCACGTTCTGCCCTCGCCGCCCGATGGCGAGTGACAGCTGGTCCTCGGGCACGACAACGTCGATCTTCTGCGCCTCCTCGTCGATGACGACTTTCGCCACCTCGGCCGGCTGCAGCGCGTTGACAAGGAATGTCGCCTGGTCCTCGTTCCAGGGGATGATATCGATCTTCTCGCCCTGGAGTTCGTTGACCACCGCCTGCACCCGGCTGCCGCGCATGCCGACACAGGCCCCCACCGGGTCGATCGAGTTGTCATAGGAGATAACGGCGATCTTGGCCCGGCTGCCGGGGTCGCGCGCCACCGCCTTGATCTCGATGATGCCGTCGTAGATTTCCGGCACCTCCATCTTGAACAGCTCCGCCATGAACTCCGGCGCGGTGCGCGACAGGAATATCTGCGGCCCGCGCGCCTCGCGGCGCACATCCTTGATGTAGCAGCGGATCCGGTCGCCGTTGCGATAACTCTCGCGTCCGATCTTCTCGTTGCGGCGCAGCATGGCCTCGCCCCTGCCGACGTCGACGATGACGTTGCCGTACTCCTCGCGCTTGACGATGCCGTTGATGATCGTGCCCGCGCGGTCCTTGAATTCCTCGTATTGGCGGTCCCGCTCGGCCTCGCGCACCTTTTGCAGGATGACCTGCTTGGCCGACTGTGCGGCGATGCGGCCCATCTCGACCGGCGGCACCTCGTCGCGGATCTCGTCGCCCGGCTGGGGATCGTCGAGGTACTGGCGGGCCTGTTCGACCGTCAACTGCGCCTGGTGATTCTCGATATCCTCGTCATCGCCGATCACGGTGCGCACGCGGGTAAAGGTCGCGCGCCCGGTCTTGCGGTCGATCGACACGCGGATGTCCATGTCCGCGCCGTAGCGGCTCTTGGCCGCACGGGCGAGGCTTTCTTCCATCGCCTCGACCACCAGCGAGGGGTCGATCATCTTCTCCCGCGCCACCGCCTCGGCGGTCTGCAGAAGCTCCAGCTGGTTCGCAGAGGTTATTGCCATCTTGTCTCCTCCTCGGACCCCTCGGTCTCGATATCGTCAAAACTGTCTTCGTTGAGCGCGCCGGCATCCTTGCGCGCCTTGAGCATGTCGCGGATCAGGTCGTCGGTCAGAACCAGCTTGGCATCGGAAAGCCATTCGAATTTCAGGCCCACGGTGCCCGCGTCGATGTTTATCAGCACTTCGTCGCCCTCGACCCCGGCCAGCACGCCCTTGAAACGCTTTCGCCCGTCGATGAGCTCGGACGTTTCCAGCTTGGCCTCGTACCCCTCGAACTCATCGAAATCCTTGAGCCGGGTGAGGGGCCGGTCGATGCCGGGGCTGGACACCTCCAGCGTGTAGGCGTCCGTGATCGGATCCTCGACATCGAGAACGGCGCTCACGGCCGTGGAGATCTCGGCGCAATCGTCCACCTCGATGCCGCCATTCGGCTTGTCGGCCATGACCTGCAGCGTGGCGGTCTTGCCACCCATCACGCGGACGCGCACCAGCTCGTACCCCATGTCCTCGATGACGGGGGTCAGGATCTCGGCCATTCGCCGATCCATCGCGGATTTGGCAATCAGGTCGTTTGTCATGGGTCCAGACATAAAAAAACGGGCACGCGGCCCGCCGTATCTTTCGGTGGTGCCCCCGGTTTGGACCCGGAGGCGCCGCTGTTGGCGTTTATATACGCCCCCCTTGCCGACTCTGCAAGGGGGGCGCCCGATTAATCGGACGACCATCCCTGTTTCTTGTGGCTGCCGTCGCAGAAGGGCTTGTTGCCCGAATATCCGCACCGGCACAGGGCCATGGCCGCCTTCACCTCGATTTCGTGACCGTCCGGCCCGACCATGCGCCCGACGTTGCGCACCATGAGTGGGCCGTTTTCCTTGAGCTCGATCTCGGCTTGGTCGCTCATTCCGCTCTCCCTTGCTGTCGTTCCCGGGAATATGTGGCCGGCGCGGCGGGTTTCCACAAGCCCGCCCTAGGTGGCGCGCGCCAGCCGGTCCATGATCTGTACCAGCTCGGCGCTGATCCCCGGCTCTGACAGCGCGTGCCCGGCAAGTGGTATCATCCGCAGATCGGCCTTGTCCCAGCCACTTGCGAGACGAAACGCCGCCTCCGGCGGGCAGATCATGTCGTAGCGTCCCTGAACGATGGTGCCCGGGATGTGCGCGATGCGCGGCAGGTTCTCGTAGATCTGGCCGTCGCGATCGAGGAAGCCGGCGTTGATGAAATAGTGATTCTCCAGCCGGGCGAAGGCGCGGGCATAATCCGGCGGGCTGTCGCCGCCCGCCCCGTTGGAATGCACCGTGGCCAGCGCGTTTTCCCACGCCGCCCAGGCCTTGCCGAAACGCGCCTCCTCCGCCCTGTCGCCGGAAAACAGGCGCCGGTGATAGGCGCCGATCATGTCGTGGCGCTCGTCCTCGGGGATGAGGCGCTGGAACTGTTCCCAGCTTTCGGGCCAGAAGCGTCCGGCACCGCCACCGTAGAACCAGTCCAGCTCGGCCCGCGTCATGGTAAAGACCCCTCGCAAAACGAGGTGCCGCACGGTATCGGGGTGAGTCTGCGCATAGATCAGGGCAAGGGTCGCACCCCAGCTGCCGCCGAAGACGATCCACGACGGGATGCCCAGCGTGCGGCGGATGTGCTCTATGTCGGCCACGAGGTCCCATGTGGTATTGGCCTCGACACTGGCATGCGGCCGCGACCGCCCGCAGCCGCGCTGATCGAACAGGATGATCCGATAGGCTCTGGGGTTGAAATATCTCCGCATCGCCGGGCTGCAGCCGCCCCCGGGCCCGCCATGCAGCACCACCACCGGCTGGCCCTGCGGGTTGCCGGACTGCTCGACATAGATGGAATGCCCCCCGCCAACATCCATCATCTGCCGGTCGAAGGGCTCGACCGGCGGATAGAGATACTGGACTGCGCTCTTTTGGCCTGAGTATTTGTCCATGACCGTCCTATATAGAGGGCGCGACCAGATGAGCACATGGAGAGCAGAATGCAAGCCGATCAGTCCACGATCGACGCCGACGAGATTGCCAAGTTCGAGGCGATGGCAGCCGAATGGTGGAACCCCCACGGCAAGTTCAAGCCGCTGCACATGCTCAACCCGTGCCGGCTCGACTATATCACGGCACAGATCGCGGCGGAATTCGACCGCGACCTGTCCGGCCCGGCGCCTTTCGACGGGCTGCGGATTCTCGATATCGGCTGCGGCGGCGGGCTGCTCAGCGAACCGATGGCCCGCCTTGGCGCCGACGTGGTGGGCGCAGACGCGGCAGAGCGCAACATCCCGGTGGCGCGGATTCACGCGGAACAGTCAGGGCTGGAGATCGACTACCGCCACAGCTCGGCCGAGGCACTGGCGGCAGAGGGAGAAACCTTCGATGCCGTGCTCAACATGGAGGTTGTGGAACATGTCAGCGATCCACCGGCCTATCTTGGCGCCTGCCGCACCCTGCTGCGGCCCGGCGGGATACACATCTGTTCGACGATAAACCGCAACGCCAAGAGTTTTGCCATGGCCATCGTCGGGGCCGAGTACGTCATGCGGTGGTTGCCAAAGGGCACGCATGAATGGTCGAAATTCATCACCCCGGACGAGCTTTACGCCCTGCTTGAGCAGGCGGGATTGCGCCCCGTGGACCGCAAGGGATTCGTCTTCAACCCGGTCGCGTGGTCATGGTCTCTCTCCGACCGGGATCTCAGCGTGAACTACGTCACCGCGAGCGTGCGGCCCGGCTAAAGGGGTAGCGCCCCGCGGGACGATTTGCACGTAGCCTCCGCGGCGCGCTCAGCTGTCGGATTCAAGTTTGATCCGCAACTCGCGCAGGACGGGCAGCGTGGCGCGGACCTTGGCCTCGCCCAGCTCGTCGAGCAGCTCCGAGATGATGGGCGTGATCGCCGAAATCGCCGCGTCGCGCGCTTTCCGGCCGGCCGGGCTGACGGCCACCATCTTGCGGCGTGCATCGTCCCAGTCGGGCCGGATGTGCACATAGCCCGCCCATTCCAGCTTGTGCAGGGTGTTGGTCATCGCCCCGCGTGTCACGTGAAAAGACTTGGCGAGCTGCGCGGGGCTGCGCTCTCCGCCGACGCGAGCAAGGTGGTTGAGCACCGAGAAATGCGAAATCTCCATACCCTTCGGCAGGGCGGGGCTCAGCTTGTTCCGGATTAGCTGTTCATTCGTCAGTATTTCGCTGAACAGCGTCACCGCCAGTGGGTTCTCGCGTCTTTCGGTCATGCCGGCCCCTCGAAGCGTCGTGCCTGCCGCAGTGCGGGGATGCGCCTCCGGGCGTCTTCCACCTGACGGCGGTCGAGGTCAACGCATATCACACCTGTCGATGTCCCGGCATCCTTCAGAATGTCGCCCCAGGGTCCGACGGCCAGGGAATGACCATAGGTCTGGCGCTGCTTGCCGCGGATGGCAGCGTGCGTTCCCGTCTGCGCCGGGGCAAGGACGTAGGAGCCTGTCTCGATCGCGCGGGCCCGCAGCAGAACCTCCCAATGTGCCCTTCCGGTCGGCACCGAAAAGGCCGAGGGCACGGTCAGGATCTCGGCCCCCGCCCGCGCCAGCGCGCGGTAGAGATGCGGGAACCTCAGGTCGTAGCACACTGAAAGCCCGAGCGCCCCGAACGGTGTTCCGGCCACGACCGCCCGCTCACCCGGACGGTAGCCGTCCGATTCGCGGTATGTTTCCGTCTCCGAAAGCTCCACGTCGAACATGTGTATCTTGTCGTACCATGCCGCCACTGTCCCGTCCGGCGCGATCAGGAAGGAACGGTTGACGAGGCGCCCGTCACGGGCGTCGCTCTTGAGCGCGAGAGAGCCGACAAGACACCAGATGCCGGCCGCCCGCGCCTTGTCGCGCAACGCGGCAAGGGTGGGGTCGTCGCGCTGGTGGCATAGCACCTCCCGCTGGCGGGCGCGGCTCATCGACACGCAGTTGGTGACCTCTGGCGTCAGCACGAAGCCTGCCCCCATCTCCACCGCCGTGTCAAAATGCGCCGAGACGTCCGCGAGGTTCACCCCGGGGTCGTCACCGCTGCTCAGCTGGAGCAGGGCCGCCTTCATGCGGCCAGCATCGAATCCAGCTTGCCCGCGCGGTCGAGCGCGTAAAGCTCGTCGCAGCCGCCCACATGCTCACCCCCGATGAAGATCTGGGGCACGGTGCGGCTTCCGCCGGCACGCTGGATCATTTCGGGCTTGCGCGAGGGGTCGGTCAGGACGTTGATCTCGGCATAGGCGACGCCCTTCTTCTTGAGCAATCGCTTGGCCGCGTGACAGAACCCGCAGAGCGGAGAGGAGTAGATTTCGACGGTTTGCATGTTTTTCCCCGGAAAGACCTTTTCCGCCTATCTAGGTATCACGGGCGACGCGCGCCAGTGTCAGCACATGCACGTCCCGTGCCCCGCCCGCGAAACAGGCCTGCGTCGCCGCGGACAGGGTGGCGCCGGAGGTCATGACATCGTCGACCAACAGTATGGTCCGACCCCGTGCCAGCCGCTTGCGGGAGGGATCGATCACGATGGCACCCTCCAGCATCGCGAAACGGCTATCCGCGCCAATCCCGTCCAGCGGCCGGGTTCGGACCCGTCGCCGCAACAGGTCGGGACAATCCGGCAGGCCGACATGACGCGCCAGCGCGCGCGCCAGCAGGGCGGACTGGTTGAAACGGCGGCGCAGCATCCGCGCCCAGTGAAGCGGCACCGGCGCAACAAGCGTATCCGGCGTGATCAGCGGCACGGCCGCGCGGGCCAACCAGGGCGCCGCGGCGCGCGCCACGTCGGGCCGGTCGCCGTGCTTGAGCGCGAGCACCAGGCGCCGCCCGTTGTCGCGGTAAAGCATCGCCGAACGCCCGCGGCCCCATGGCCGCGCGATGCGCAGGCAATCGTCGCAATGCTCGGCCGATCCGCTGTCCTCGCCCGGCAGGGGCGTACCGCACAGATCGCACACCAGCCCGCTGATGAACGGCGTGTCGCGCCAGCACGGCGCGCACAATCCGAAATCGCTGTTCACCTGCGTTCCGCACCGCAGGCACCGAGGCGGGTAAACCAGCCGCAGCACGGTTTGAAATGCCGTCATGGCCATCCTATTCTTTCGTCATGACAACAGCCCTGACCGACCGTACCGCCCTGATGCGCAACCGCCGCCGCGCCAATGCCGCGCCGGTGACCTTCGTGCACGAAGCCGCGCAGGCCGAGCTTGAGGATCGCCTCTCGATGGTTAACAAAACCTTTCGGGACGAGGCGCTCGTGACCGGACTGCCGGGTTTCTGGGACGGGTTCAGGCCCGGCGCACGGCTGGTTGACGACACCGACACCCTGCCGTTGGAAGAGGGATCTCTTGATCTTGTGCTGCACGCGATGTGCCTGCACTGGGCCAATGACCCGGTCGGCCAGCTGATCCAGAGCCGCCGCGCGCTGCGTGCCGACGGGCTTTTCCTCGCGATCTTCTTCGGCGGCGAGACGCTGCACGAATTACGGACCGCGCTGGCACAGGCCGAATCGGATCTTTACGGCGGGTTGTCGCCGCGCGTGGCGCCGATGGGCGAAATCCGCGACCTCGGCGCGCTGCTGCAAAGGGCCGGCTTTGCCCTGCCGGTGGCCGACAGTTTCGTGCTCACCGCCTCCTATCCTTCGCCCCTGCATCTCATGCGCGAACTGCGCTTCATGGGCGAGGGCAACGCTTTGGCCTCGCGCCGGCGCGCACCGACCCCAAGAGCGCTCATCGCGCGGGCGGCAGAAATCTATGCGGAAACATTCGGGGATCCGGAGGGCCGGGTTCAGGCGACGTTCGAGCTCATTGTCCTCACCGGCTGGGCACCGGACGCCAGCCAGCCACAGCCGCTGCGGCCCGGATCGGCAACGGCGCGGCTGGCCGACGCGCTTGGAACACAGGAAACACCGCTCAAAGATTGACCGCGCGCCTCAAGCCTTTATGTCAAACGCGGATCAAGAACAGAAGAGACAGCACGCCATGCCCGATGCCAGCACCCCGGCGACACGGCCCGCCCATGCCCCCGCCGACCACCCGGCGATTCCCAGGGCGAAAACGGGAATCCTCGTAGCCAACCTCGGGACGCCGGACCATTACAGTTATTGGCCGATGCGCCGGTATCTCAACGAGTTCCTGTCGGACCGGCGGGTAATCGACTATTCGCCGTGGAAGTGGCAGCCGCTGCTGCAACTCATCATCCTGTCCAAACGGCCGTTTACCAGCGGCGAGGCCTACAAGTCGATCTGGAACGAGGAAAAGAACGAAAGCCCGCTGATGACCATCACGCGTGATCAGACGGCAAAGCTGTCCAGGGTGCTGCACGATCGCTACGGCGATCAGGTCATGGTCGACTTCTGCATGCGCTACGGCAACCCGTCGACCAAGTCCAAGGTCCGCGCCTTGTCAGAGGCCGGGTGCACACGCATCCTGTTCTTCCCGCTTTACCCGCACTATGCCGGGGCGACATCGGCCACCGCGAACGACCAGTTCTTCCGCGCGCTGATGGAGGAGCCATGGCAGCCCACGGCCCGCGTGGTTGAACCCTATTTCGAGCACCCCCTATACATCGAGGCGCTGGCACAGTCGGTCGAGCGTGCCTATGCCGAGATCGACGACAGGCCCGACATCCTCGTGGTGTCCTACCACGGCATGCCCAAGCGGTACCTCATGCAAGGCGACCCTTACCACTGCCAGTGCCAGAAAACGACGCGGCTGCTGCGCGAACGCCTCGGCTGGGAGGAGACGGAGATCACCACGACCTTCCAGTCGGTCTTCGGCCCCGAGGAATGGTTGCGGCCCTACACGGTCGAGGAAGTGGCGCGGCTCGCACGGGAGGACGGCAAGAAAAAGATCGCCGTCATTGCGCCGGCCTTTTCGGCCGACTGCATCGAAACGCTCGAAGAAATCAACGAGGAGATCAAGGAAAGCTTCGAGGAGGCGGGCGGAGAGCAGTTCACCTACATTCCCTGCCTCAACGATGATGACGCGCACATCAAGGCGCTGAGCACGGTGATCGAGGACAATCTCAAGGGCTGGCTCGACTGACCTCCGCCCCGCGCTTCTTCTGCGGGGACATATCCGGCGCGCCGTCAGATGAGCAACACCTGAGAGCCCACCTCTGTGAGATCGAAGAGCTCCTGTATGTGTTCGTTATAGAGGCCGATGCAGCCGTTCGAGGAGCGCCGCCCGATCTTGCGCGTGTCGTGCGTGCCGTGGATGCGGTAATAGGTCCAGCTGAGATAGAGCGCGTGCGTCCCGAGCGGGTTGTCCGGCCCCGGCGGGACGTATTCCGGCCAGTCGGGATTACGCTCCAGCATCGATGGCGTCGGGCGCCAGTCGGGGCCGACAACCTTGCGGACCACGCGGGTCCTGCCGCGACGCGTCAGCTCCTCGGTCATGGGCACGCTGGTGGGGTAGAGCTTGTAGATGCTTTCGTCTTCCGACCAGAAATGCAGGGCGCGGGAATGCGTGTCGACGAGTATCGCGCCATTGCGCAGGTTGGAGAAATACGGCCGCCAGTCCAGCGCACGAAAGCTGGAGATGTTGCGCCGCACCGTCTGCGTGATCTCCTCTTCCATCTCGACGCTGGCGGCGCTGTCGGCGCTTTGCGCGAGGGCGGGCGCACCGATTGCGGCAGCGGACCCTGCGAGGAACGTCCGCCTGCTCAACCTCCCGGAAAACGTCTTGGCCATCTATCTTCTCCGTCACGGCGATTTATGAAGGCAGAATATATTGCGGGAATGCCGCAGCCGCAATTCAAACAAACGTCAATCGGCCGGGGTATGCGCACAGGTGTTTGAATCGTGCACCCGGTCGGGATAGAGCAGTTGCAACGACTCGTCAGGTGGCAGGTATTATGGCGCGTATCCTTGGACTTCTTCTTTCGGCCCTGATGCTTGTCTCGGCGTGCTCGGCACCAGCGACCGGGCCGCGGATGGGGTCTGACGGCAAGCCGCTTCCCAAGATCTACCGGATCGGTTCGGGTGAGACCTCGAAGATCCAGTTCCGGATGCTGGATGCGGTCAATTCCCTGCGGGAAGCGGCCGGGCAGGCGCCGGTTGAGCTCGACTCTCGCCTCAACGCCGCGGCCGCGACCCATTCGCGCGACATGTCGATCCAGAACCGCCCGTGGCATTTCGGCTCTGACGGGTCGTCGCCCATCGACAGGGTGCGGCGCGTCGGCTACGCGGGCGCGCTCATCGGTGAGAATATCTCGGAAACCTACGAAACGGAGCTGGAAACGCTTGCCGCGTGGATGGAGGACGAGAACACGCGCCGCGTGATCCTGTCGCCCGAAGCCGACGAGATGGGGTTCGCCTGGGAACAGGAAGCCAGCGGCAAGATCTGGTGGACGCTGGTCATGGGCCGCAGCGCGCAGGAGTCCCGACCGGCCGCGACGTGACTTGCGCGCCGTCTAGGGTGTCAGGATCACCGGCGTGCCGTTCTTGACCATGGCATACACCCACTGCATGTGCCGGTTCTTCAGCGAGATGCAGCCATCGGTCCAGTCTTCGCGCCGATCGAACGGTCGCGCATTGGGCCGCCCATGGATGAATATGTCGCCGCCCGGGCTCTTGCCGCGCGTCGATGCATAGGCCATGTCGCTGGGATTGGGATAGGAAATCCCCAGAGACAGGTGAAACGCGCTGTCGGGATTGCGCCGGTCGATATAATAATATCCCTCCGGCGTGCGCCCGTCGCCCTCGAACCGCTTGTGGCCTTGCGGCGCGAAGCCGAGTTCGACCGGATAGGAGCGCAAAACCCGGTCGTGATGCATGAGGAAAAGGTTGCGCTCGCCCTTTTGCACAATGACGCGCGTTACCTCTGGGCCGTCGTATGTCTTGAACTTCGAACAGCCCGCCGCCAGCCCGGCAAGCAGCAACAGCATTGCAACGCATCTAATCGCCCGCATTTCCCGATCTCTGAACCGCGCTTTCCCGGTTAACAGCTTATCCCCAAAAGCAGCTGTCCGTCACCTGAAATGCACGCATTCAGGCCCCGCCGCGACGGAATTCCGCAACAAGCTCGACATGCGCGGACCACCGGAACTGATCGACGATGCGCAAGGATGCAAGCTCGTAGCCGTTGCGCCGGAGCAGCGCGGCGTCGCGGGCGAAAGTGACCGGGTTGCAGGAGACATGCGCGATGACCCCGATGCCCGACACGGCGAGTTCGGCAATCTGGGCAGCCGCGCCCGCGCGCGGCGGGTCGATGATCGCGGCATCGAATCCTCTCAGTTCCTCTGCCGTCAGGGGGCGGCGGAAAATGTCGCGCGTCTCGGTCGTCACGTGTTTCGATCCGGTGGAGTGGCGCCATCCACTGTCCAGAGCGGCGGCCATGGCGGCATCCCCCTCCACCGCATGGACCTGCGCGGTGCGCGCGGCGGGCAGGGCGAATGTCCCGCAACCGGCGAAAATATCGACCACGCGCGCCGCGCCCCCGATGATCCGCAGCACGTCGTCGCGCAATGCCGTCTCACCCTCCGCCGTCGCCTGAAGAAACGCGCCCGGCGGCGGGACAACCCTGATACCGCCGAACACCTGCTCGGGGGGTCGCCGCGTCGCGATCGTCTCATCCCCCCAGCTCAGCCGGGCGAGATCATGCGCCGCGCAGACCTGTGCGAGGGCGAGCCTCAACGGCCCGTCCAGCGGTTTGCCCTCATCCACCGCGATATCCAGACCCGCCTCTGACAAGGTGGCAGTCACCCGCAACGCCGCCTTGCGGCTCGCCCCGGCCATCGCAACGGCCTCGGCCACCGGCAGCGCCTTCATCAACTCCGGGTGCAGGAGCTTGCAATCAGGTATTTCGGTAATGGTCCCGGACTGGCGGCCGTGGAACCCAGCCATTGCACCCTTCTTGGTGCGGCGGGCTGCAACGGTGGCCCTGCGGCGCGTGTTGGGCTGCGACACGGCCATGGGCAGGAACTCGGCCTCCAGTCCCTGCGCGGCAAGCGCGGTCTTGACGGTTTCCGTCTTCCATGCCGCCATTGCCGCGTCCGAAAGGTGCTGCATCCGGCAGCCTCCGCAGGACCTGAAATGACGGCACGGCGGCGAGACGCGGTCAGGCGAGGGAACGACGACTCGCATGTCGGCCAGACGGTCGCCATCCGCCACGCCGGTCACAACCTCGCCGGGCAGCGCGCCGGGAACATAGACCGGCCCCTCGGCGATCCCGTCACCCATATGGCCAAGCCGGGTTATCCGGTATTCCGTCACGTCCTATTCCGCCGCCGTGTCCGCGTTGATGAAGCCACCAGACTGCCGGTGCCAGAAACGCGCATATAGACCACCCTTGGCCATCAGGTCCGAATGGCTGCCTTCCTCCACGATGCGACCACCGTCGAGAACGATGATCCGGTCCATCCGCGCGATGGTGGACAGGCGGTGCGCGATGGCAATGACGGTCTTGCCCTCCATCATGCCGTACAGCGTTTTCTGGATTTCCGCCTCCACCTCGCTGTCCAGCGCGCTCGTCGCCTCGTCAAGCAACAGGATCGGGGCGTTCTTGAGGATGACACGGGCGAGCGTGATCCTTTGGCGCTGACCGCCAGAGAGCTTTACGCCGCGTTCGCCGACATGCGCATCGTATCCGCTGCGCCCCTGCGGATCTTGAAGATCGAGGATGAACTCGTGCGCCTCGGCCTGTTTCGCCGCCGCGAGCATCTCTTCCTCGGTGGCGTCGGGGCGCCCGTAAAGAAGGTTGTCGCGCACCGACCGGTGCAGCAGCGCGCTGTCCTGCTGGACCATGCCGACCGCGTCACGCAGGCTGTCCTGCGTGACATCGCGAATGTCCTGCCCGTCGATGAGGATACGGCCGCTCTCGACGTCGTAGAAACGCAGGAGCAGTTTGACGAGCGTGGACTTTCCCGCGCCGGAACGGCCGACAAGGCCGATCTTCTCACCCGGCTCGACATCGAGCGTCACCCGGTCGAGCCCGCCGGCCCCCCGCCCATAGTGGTGCGACACCGCTTGCACCTCGATGCGCCCCTCGGTCAGTTGCAGCGGTTCGGCATCGGGACGGTCGGTCAGGTCGATGGGTTGGGCGATGGTTTCCATCCCTTCCGCCACGACGCCCAGTTCGCGGAAGAAACTGGTGAGCGCCCACATGATCCAGCCGGTCATGGCGTTGAGCCGCAGTGTCAGTGCCGTCGCCGCGGCCACTACCCCGACCGAGGCCGTGCCCTGCGACCAGAGCAGCACCGCCCACCCCACGACCCCGACGATCAAGAGCCCGTTCAGAACGACCAGAACGAAATCCATGATCGTGTAGATCCGCATTTCCCGCCGGAAGGTGCGGCGCGCGTGCTCTATCGCCTCCTTGGCGTAATCGAGTTCGCGCTTGTGATGGGCGAAGAGCTTGACCGAATGGATGTTGGTATAGGCGTCAACAACGCGCCCCGTCACCTGAGAGCGCGCATCCGACGCCGCCTTGGAGGCCGGGCCGACACGCCGCACCGTCCAGCGCACGAGCACCCCGTAGAACACAAGCCAGAGAACCAGCGGAACGGCCAGCCGTGGATCGGAGTTGGACAGCAGGATGACCGCCCCCAGAACGTATGCGATGGAATAGGTCATCGCGTCGAAGACCTGGAAAACAGCCTCACCCGCCGCAGGGGGTGTCTGCATGATCCGGTTGGCGATGCGGCCGGCGAAATCGTCCTCGAACCAGCCTACCGACTGCCGCAGCACATGCCGGTGGGCCCGCCAGCGGATGAGCGTACCGAAATTCGGCAGGATCGCGTTGTTGATAAGAAGCACGTCGACCAGCTGGACCAGCGGGCGCAGGAACAGGATGAAAAGCGCCACGGCAAGGAGTTCCAGGCCGTAATCCTGCCAAACGGTGTCCGGATCGCCCGACAGACGGTCAACCACGCGGCCCATGTAGTAGATCAGCCAAAGCTCGATGACCGCCACGGCGACCGACATCACCGTGGCATAGGCGAACACCTTGCGGAACGGCCCCATGTACGACCGCAGAAAGGGCCAAAGCCGCGTTGGCGGCGTGTCGTTCTCGGTATAGTCGCAATACGGATCGACAAGGTTTTCGAAAAACTTGAACATTCGGGTGTCCTGCTGCCGACGGTCCGTGCCGGGATGCGCCGCCTGTTACGTGGACAGTAATTCATCACGTCCGAGAGTGAAGCGCGAGTCGATCCAGCGCCTTTCGAGCTCTGCGAGTTTCCGGCCAAGCGCGGGCCCCTGATACTCGGGCATCAGGTCACGTGCCGAAACCGGGAAACTGGCCCGCGCGCCGACGGACAGATCAGCAAGTTCCTCTGTCTTGACGGGGCGGTTGGCCATTGCCGCGCGCAGCAGCAGGATATCGCGTGCCGTCTCTTCCCCGTGGCGGTAGCCCAGCTCCCACACGGGCGATCCGCCTGCGGCCTGTTCGGCCAGCGTATCGCGCCGCCGTGCCCGCGCGTTGGACAACCTGAGACGCACAGCGACCGACTCACCACCCAGCGCGGCAAGCCGCCGGACGGGTTCCGCCGGTATTCCGGCCGCGTCCTCTAGATGGACAAGCGGGGCGAGACAGGCATCGTCGGCGCCCGGCAGCACATGCGCAAGTACCCCGCTGGCCCGCATCGCCGCCACCGCCGGTGCCGGGTCGGGCGCCCCGAGCAGCTTGAGCATCTCCGCACCCACGCGCTCGCGCGAAAGGCCGTGCAGCCCCTCGGCCAGCGCGCTGCAGGCGGCCAGCCCCTCTGCGTCGAGCCCCCCGTGCCCATACCAGGCGTGGAAGCGGAAGAAACGCAGGATCCGCAGGTAATCCTCGCGGATACGATCCTCCGGCTCGTCGATGAACCGCACCGTGCGGGATCTGAGATCGGGTAGACCGCCGAGCGGATCGATGACGCTGCCATCTGCGCGCGCATAAAGCGCGTTCATGGTAAAATCCCGTCGCCGCGCATCCTCGGCGACCTCGGCCGCGAAGGCCACGCGCGCATGGCGGCCATAGGTTTCCACGTCCTTGCGGAACGTGGTGACCTCGTGCGGCAGGCCGGCCGAGACGACGGTGACGGTGCCGTGATCGATGCCCGTCGGCACGGGGTTCAGCCCGGCACGCTCGGTCAGCTCGATCACCGTTTCCGGGGGGGCGTCGGTGGCGATGTCGATATCGCGCACCGGCTCACCCAGTAGCGCATTGCGCACGCAGCCGCCCACGAAAAGGGCCTGGTATCCGCCCGATTCCAACGCCTCGCAGACCGCCCGCGTTTCCGGCCGCGAGATCCAGGCGCCCTCGATTCTCATCTTGCCTCCGCCGCGTCCGCGATCACCCGCAGGATTCGCGCCGTCGCGCCCCAGATGTAGTAGGGGCCGAACGGCACGGTGTAGTACTGACGCAACGTGCCGCGCCACCGCCGGGCCTGAATGCTGAAATTCGAAGGATCAAGCACGTGATCCAGCGGCACGTCGAACACCTCTTCGACTTCACCGGCCTCGGGCACGGGGGAGAACGCGGACCGCACCAGGCCGACCACCGGCGTCACCTCGAAGCTGGTCACCGTTTCATGCGCCGGAAGACAGCCAAGCACCTCGACATTGTCCGGGCACAACCCGATTTCCTCGTGCGCCTCCCGCAGGGCCGCGGCCGTCACGTCAACGTCCCCCGGCTCCTGCTTGCCGCCGGGAAAGGCGATCTGTCCCGGGTGGTGCTTGAGCGCAGAGGAGCGTTTGGTCAGGTAAAGCTGCGCCGCGGCCCCCTGCACGAAAACCGGCACCAGAACACCCGCGGGCCGCAGTCTGCGGCCCTCGGGCAGGACCGTATCCGGATTCAGGTCGTGGTCCGACGACGGAGTGTGCGCCTTGTCCAGCGCCCTGCGCAGGATGCCGGCGGGATCACCCATCTTCGTCGGGTGGATTAGGCGCATCGAACCCCAGTGTCGCGGGATCGAGCCGGTAGTGCGCACCGCAGAACTGGCAATCGGCGGTCACAACGCCCTCTTCGGTGGTCATCGTGCCGATGTCACGCGCGGAATAGATCGAGAGGCTGCGCCGCACGCGGTCCTCGGAGCACGTGCAGCCAAAGCGCACAGGCTGGAACTCGTAGACGCGTGGGGTCTCCTCGTGGAAAAGACGCACCAATAGGTCGGCCGGGGTTACCGAAGGTCCGATAAGCTCGAGATCCTCGACCGTGTCGAGCAGCATGTTCACGCGGTTCCAGTTCTCGGCGCCGTCCTCGTCGACCACGTCGGACGCGACGAGAAGCCCGTTTTCGCCCGAGCCGCCACCCGCGAGATGCGGCGACGCCTTGGGCATGTGCTGCACCATGATCCCGCCGGCGCGCCAGCGCTCTGCCTCACCGCTTTCGGTCGATTTTCCAAAGCTCAGCGCGAAGCGCGTCGGCAATTGTTCGGACTGCGCGAAGAACGCCTCTGCGCAGGCGCTCAGCCCCGTGCCGGAGACCGGGGTGATCCCCTGATACGGGTCGGAGCCGGGCCCCTGGTCGATCAGCACCGCGAAATACCCCTTGCCGAGTTGCTGGAACGGGTCATCATCGCTGACACGCTCGCGGTCGAAGCTGGCATAGGCGCGAATGCGGGCGGTTTCGCCCTCTTGCTGGGGCGCGAAGTAGTCGGTGGCAATCATTCGCACCGGCCCGTCCGTCTGCACCTGCAGCGACAGCTTCCAGCGAAGCTTGATCGTCTGGCCGATCAGGGCGGTCAGCAGGGCCATCTCGGCCACGAGCGCCTCCACCGCCGGGGGATAGTCGTGCTGTTTCAGGATGCCGTCGAGCACGCCATCGAGCCGCGCGAGACGTCCGCGCATGTCAGAGGCGTCGAGCTGGAAGGGCAGGACGGTATCATCCCACGCGATTCGCTGTCCGAGTGTCATGGAGTTTCCTTGCGGGCCGGAACTTGGCATACCGCGTGTATATATGACGCGCCAGTACCGATCCAAGGGAACGATCATGACGCCACGCTACGGTCAACCCCCGCGGAAGGGCATGAAGTACGAACGCCGCCCCGGCGCCTATGCCATCCTCGCGCGGGGTGGGCATGTTCTGGTCACGCACCAGACTGCCCCGACTCCTGAATACCAGCTTCCCGGCGGGGGCGTGGACCCCGGCGAATCTCCGCTGCGCGCCCTGCACCGCGAGGTTCTGGAGGAAACCGGATGGACCATCGCGGCGCCCCGCCGTCTGGGCGCGTTCCGTCGATTCGCCTACATGCCGGAATATGACAAATGGGCCGAAAAGGTTTGCATGATATACCTTGCGCGCCCCGTGCGTGCCCTCGGCGCCCCGCCCGAGCCCGGGCACAGCGCGCATTGGCTGATGCCGGACGACGCGGCCAGACTCCTCGGCAATCCCGGTGACCGGCGGTTCATGGCGCGCTTTTCGCGTCTTGTCTGAAAGACAAAAGCGCCGCTGACACATCATCGTCCAGCGTGCCGCCCGCGAAATCCGACACCTCGGCCAGCAGGGCATCCAGCTTTTCCGCCGGTGGAAGCTCGGCCAGTTTCGCCGCCATGGCCATCAGGCCCGCGTCGCCAAGCTGTTCACCCCGCATATTGGCGCATTCGGTCAGGCCATCGGAGTGAATCAGGAGCCTGTCGCCCGGCTGCATGTAAAACGTGGTCTGGTCATAGGTCGCCGCGTCGAGCAACCCGACCGGGAGACCACCTGTCCCGACCATCTCGGCCTGCCCGTCGGCACGCAGCAGGATCGGATGGGGATGGCCGGCCTGCGCCATGCAAACCCGCCCGTTGGTGACGTCGACATCACAGAGCAGCAGGGTGAAATAGAGTTCGGTACGCAGTTCCCGCAGGAAAAGCTGGTTCAGCTCCGCCACCACCTCGGCCGGCGGCCGCGGAACGTAAGTACCGCCCGGCAAGCGCTTCAACGCGACGTTCTGCCCGGGCACCGAATTGGACAAAAGCCCCGAAAGCCGCGCGGTCAACATCGCCGAGCTGATGCCGTGGCCGGACACGTCGATCCCGAAAAGCCCAAGGCGCCGCTCTCCGATCGGGAAAAACCCCACAAGGTCACCGCCCACACGGTCCGCCGAGCACAGCAAGAGAGAAACCTCGGCAGCTCCGAAATCGCGGTATGTTTCGGTGACGAGGGATTGCTGCAACTTGCGCGCCTCGATCAAATCGCGGTCGATGGCGTGGTAGACTTCGCGAAGTTCATCGAGCGTCGATTCGACCAGCCGGTTTTTCTCGGTCAGCTGCGCCTCCATCCGAAGGACGCGCTCACCCGCGGAAAGCCGCGCTCGGAGCTCCGCAGAATTAACCGGCTTCGTCAGGAAATCATCGGCGCCCGCGTCGAAGCCCCGGGTTATGTCCTCCTTCTCTCCCTTGGAGGTCAGCAGGATGAAATACCCGTAGCTGTCGCGGGGTGCGCGCCGGAATTCGCGACAGAACTCCAGGCCGTCCATCTCGGGCATCATCCAGTCGCTCAGGACGAGGTCCGGGGCATGATTCCGGCACTTGCGCAGGGCATCACGGCCAGACGCGGCCTCAAGAACACGGTATCCGAAGTTATTCAGCATTCGCGACAACGTGAACCTTTGGGATGCGCTGTCATCGACCACCAGCACGGTCCTGACGGACCGCGTTCCGCCAGATACCCCCAAGCTGATCGTCCTGCTGCACCCCACGACACGCATCCCGACTATGCCCCCGTCGGCCCCTAGCGGGCGAAAGTGAACGAGTCATGAATTGCCGAATTTTCGGAAAATGCACACTATACAGGCAAGTTCCGGTTAAGGCATGCAAGTTACGATGTCGGCCACCATCAGACCGGGGCTTTGCAATGATCGACTGGAACCGTGTTGCCGAACTCAAGGAGGAAATCGGAACGGAAGGCTTCGCCGAGGTCGTGGAGCTTTTTCTTGCCGAGGTGGAGCAGGAGCTCGACAGGCTCGGCGATACTTGCCACGCGGACGCGCTGGAAGCGAAAATGCATTTCCTGAAAGGAAGCGCGCTCAATCTCGGTCTCGGTGATCTGTCGCGCCTTTGCCAGTCCGGTGAAGCCGCAGCCGCCAAGGGCGATACGGGTGCGCTTGACTTGGGCCGGATCAGGGCCTGTTTCACCGCGTCCCGGGACAGCCTTTTGCAAAACCTGAAATGACCTTCGGATCGTCGCCTAGATCAGGAATTCGGCCAGGACCTCGTCTTCGGTGATGTCACGGTACGTATAGCCCGCCTTGTCCATGCGCGCGGTGATCTGCGCAAAGTTTTCCGCCTTGGCGGTTTCGATCCCGATCAGTACGGAGCCGAAGTTGCGCGCAGACTTCTTGAGATACTCGAAACGCGCGATGTCGTCCTCGGGGCCCAGCATTGCGAGGAAATCCTTGAGTGCACCGGGGCGCTGCGGCATCCGCAGAATGAAGTATTTCTTGTTGCCGGAATAACGCAGGGCGCGCTCTCGCACCTCTGGCAGACGCTCGAAATCGAAATTGCCTCCCGAGGTGACGCAGACGACCGTCTTGCCGCGAATCTCGTCGCGCAGGTCCTTGAGCGCATCGACGGCCAGCGCGCCCGCGGGCTCCAGCACGATACCCTCGACGTTGAGCATCTCGATCATCGTCGTGCACAGCCGGTCCTCGGACACTGTCATCGCGCAGGCGGGGTCGAGATCCTGCAACCGCGCAAAGGTATGCGCGCCGATCTGCGCCACCGCCGCGCCGTCGGCGAAATTGTCCACACCTGCCAGCCGCACGGGTTGCCCGGCCGCAAGCGCAGCCCCGAGGCATGCGCCTCCCTCCGGCTCGACAAGGGCATAGGCGACGTCACCACCAAGATAGCTGCGCACTCCGGCCGACAGACCGCCCCCGCCAACGGGCAGAACGATCAGATCAGGCAATGGATCGAGCTGGCGCTCGATCTCGACCGCGACAGAGGCCTGCCCCTCGATCACGTCCTCGTCGTCGAAGGGGGGCAGGAAATGGCCGCCCATATCGCGGCATTGGGCCTGCGCGGCGGTCAGGGTGTCATCGAAGTAGTCGCCGGTAAGATGGATGGTGACATGCTCCCCGCCGAAGGACTCCGTTTTCATGATCTTTTGCCGCGGCGTGGTGACAGGCATGAAGATCTCGCCGCGCACCTGGAAATGCCGGCACATGAACGCCACCCCCTGCGCATGGTTTCCAGCGCTCGCGCAAACGAACCCGGCGGTGTCCGGCGAATGCTCCATCACCTTGTGCATGGCATTGAACGCGCCGCGCAGCTTGTAGGAACGCACCGGTGTCAGATCCTCGCGCTTGAGATAGATCTCGGCGGCGTAACGCTTCGACAGATGATCGTTTCGTTGCAGCGGTGTCGGGCCAAAGACGCCGCGCATCGCGGTCTCGGCCGCGCGGGCAAGGGATCGGAAATCGTTCATCTTGTGGTGATTGACGCAATGCGGCCCGGCTGGCAAGGGGCGCACCTTGCCCAAATCCGCAAAAGCCGGTAAGCGCGGCCCGATTGACCGTGCAGGGGAAGAGACATGTCCGCGCCGAAGAAAGTCGTTCTTGCCTATTCCGGGGGGCTTGATACCTCGATCATCCTGAAATGGCTGCAGACAGAGTATGGCTGCGAGGTGGTGACCTTCACCGCCGACCTGGGCCAGGGCGAAGAACTGGAGCCGGCCCGCAAGAAGGCCGAGCTGCTGGGTATCGCCCCCGAGAACATCTATATCGAGGACATCCGCGAGGAATTCGTGCGTGACTTCGTATTTCCCATGTTCCGCGCCAACGCGGTTTACGAGGGGCTGTATCTGCTGGGCACGTCTATCGCGCGGCCCCTGATTTCCAAGCGTCTCGTCGAGATCGCGCAGGAAACCGGCGCCGACGCCGTGGCCCACGGCGCCACTGGCAAGGGCAACGACCAGGTCCGGTTCGAGCTGGCGGCCTATGCACTCAACCCCGACATCAAGGTCATTGCACCGTGGCGCGAATGGGACCTGACCAGCCGCACGAAACTGATCGACTTCGCCGAGAAGAACCAGATCCCCATTGCCAAGGACAAGCGCGGCGAGGCGCCGTTCTCGGTCGACGCGAACCTGTTGCACACCTCCTCGGAGGGCAAGGTGCTGGAGGACCCCGCCGAGATGGCGCCGGACTACGTCTACCAGCGCACGACCGATCCGGAAAAGGCGCCCGACACGCCGCAATTCGTGGAGATCGGGTTCGAAAAGGGCGATGCCGTCAGCATCGACGGCGAACCGCTGTCGCCCGCCGCATTGCTCACACGGCTCAACGAACTCGGCGGCGCCCACGGCATCGGCCGGCTCGATCTTGTCGAGGGGCGGTTCGTGGGCATGAAGTCGCGCGGCATCTACGAGACCCCGGGCGGCACCATCCTGCTGGAGGCACACCGGGGGATCGAGCAGATCACGCTGGACCGGGGCGCCGCGCATCTCAAGGACGAGTTGATGCCGCGCTATGCGGAACTGATCTACAACGGTTTCTGGTACAGCCCCGAACGCGAGATGCTGCAGGCCGCCATCGACCACTCGCAGCGACACGTCACCGGCACAGTACGGCTCAAGCTCTACAAGGGGTCGGCCCACACGGTCGGCCGCTGGTCCGATCACAGCCTCTATTCCGAGGCGCACGTGACCTTCGAGGAGGACGCCGGCGCCTATGACCAGAAGGACGCGGCCGGGTTCATCCAGCTCAACGCGCTGCGGCTGAAGCTGCTTGCAGCGAGGGAGAGGCGGCTCAAAGGGTGAGCCGCTCTTCGTATAGCGGCTCGTAAAAGGGCATCGCCGCGTCGGCCAGCCGGGCCTGTGCGGCGGTCAGCTCTGGCAAATCCCCCTCTGCGGGGGCAAAGCCTGTCGAGCGGTGCACCGCCCCGTACCAGTGCGACGCCCAGACCCCGTCTTGCGCGTGCCCGCCCGCGGGCCAGCTGAGCATCGCCGGGTCCCAGTCCAGACCGATTGCCGCGCAAAGCATCCGCAACAGCCCCTCGGGCTCGCGGCGGATATCGGCGGAGTCGATCACGACGGGGCCCTGCCCCTCGGCGCGGAGCTTCTGGAAAAGCTGATATTGCTGGCGGAACCCGATGTCGTCCAGCGTGGGGTTTTCGTACTTGGCCGAAAAGCTCGCCGCCACGCGAGCGGGGTGGCGGATCAGGAAAACGTTGGTAACCTCCGTGATCCAGTCGCGCGGAATGCCCGCGATCATGTGCTGGGTCATGTGTTTTTGATAAAAATGCGGCTTGTCATCCGGCACCGGCCCGAGGAGACCGCCGATCACGTCGGCCGGATCGTTGGGCTGTGCCGCGATGATCTCTTCGCGCATGGGATGGTTCAGGCCCGTCTGCACGAGGTAGGCCGCGTAAAAGGGCTCGTCGATGACGGCAAAATCCGCGCGCGCCCCGAACGCATACATCATTGCCGTCGACAGGTTGCGCGGCCCGGACCACATGGCGATGCGCATGACCTAACCCCGCTTGCGATCACGAAGGAAAGGCATCTTTCGCATCGCTGACTGTTGCACTTGTTGCCGCTTTGCGGTGTAGGCTCGACAATGGAAAATTGCAATCACGGCAAGAGGCGGTCATGGACGCGCAGTTCTGGCACGAGCGGTGGCAAACCGGGCAAATCGGCTTTCACGAGGGGCACGTGAACCGGATGCTCAAGACATACATCAACCGTTTGCAGATGGCGGACGGCGCCCGCGTCTTCCTGCCGCTTTGCGGCAAGACCCGCGACATCGCCTGGCTGAAAGAGCGCGGGTATCGCGTTGTCGGATCGGAATTGAGCGGCATCGCGATCGCGGAACTTTTCGACGAGATGGAACTGGCCCCTGAGGTCACGGGCGATGCGGCACTGCGGCGGCATGCCGCCGGTGGTGTGGAGGTGTTCGAGGGCGATTTCTTCGCGCTCACGCCCGATACCCTCGGCCCGGTCCATGGCGTTTTTGACCGTGCGGCGCTCGTGGCATTGCCGCAAGACCTGCGGCAGCGGTATGCGCGCCAGATGATCCGCCTGACCGCACCCGCGCCGCAATTGCTGGTAACGTTCGTCTACGATACGGCCCGGATGGACGGGCCCCCCTTTTCCGTCGAGGAGACAGAGATACGCGAACTCTACGGCGCGGAGTACGGCGTGGAAATGCTCGACGACCTCGACGTGCCCGGCGGGCTGAAGGGGATATGCCCCGCCCGGGCACAAGCTTGGCTATTGACGGCGCGCTAGGCCGTTTCATGCCGGATCAGGGCCTTGTACAAGTCCTGAATGCGTTTCGTGACAGGGCCGAGGCGACCGTTACCGATCACGCGGCCGTCGATCTCGCCCACCGGCGTCTGCGCGCCGAACGTCCCGGTCAGGAAAGCCTCGTCCGCACCGTAGGTATCCACGAGGGAAAAATTGCGCTCGAAAACTGGTATCCCGTTTTCCCGGCACAGGTCGATCACCTTCTGGCGGGTGATACCGTTCATGCAATAGTCGCCGGTACTGGTCCAAACCTCGCCCTTGCGCACAATGAAGAAGTTGCAGGCATTGGTGGTGTTCACGAACCCGTGCACATCCAGCATCAGCGCCTCGTCCGCGCCCGCCTTTTCCGCCGCGATACAGGCCAGGATGCAGTTCAACTTGGAATGGGAATTCAGCTTGGGGTCCTGCGTCATCGGCAAGCCGCGGATATGCGGCACCGAGCCCAGCCGAATGGGGCGGGCGATCCGTGGTTTGGAATGCTCCATGATAATGGCCACCGTCGGCCCTTGTCGGGACAGTGACGGATGTTGAAACGGCCGCGTCTTGACCCCGCGCGTCACCATCAGCCGTGCGTGGGCGTCGGTTTCCATGCCGTTGGCCTGTTGTGTCTCTAACAGGGCCTGAAAAACCGCGTCCTGCGTCATTCCGATATCGAGGTCGATGGCCTTTGCCGCCTCGAAGAGCCGGCCGAGATGCTCGTCCGCGAATGCCCATTTTCCGTTATAGAGGCGCAACCCCTCCCAGATACCGTCGCCGAGCATGAAGCCGCTGTCATAAACGCTGACGAGTGCCTCATCGCGCCGCACGATCCGGCCGTTGAGCCACAGCAGGACATGCTCGTTCCGGGCGTCCTCCTCTGCCTGGTGGGTGGTCTGGTGCTCTGTCATGGACCGCCGTGTTTACAACCAAGGATGCGGGATGGTTTCGCGTCACGCTAGTGGCGCACCATGGTCGTGCCAAGGGTAAAATCGGCTCACCCTTGCGTGATGATGGCGACGTGCGGCTTGGCCGCGGGGCTTTGGTGGATCACAGTGGCCCACACAACGAAAGGTGAGAACCATGTTGGCACAGGCCAAGGACATGAAGGCGACGCTGTTGGCCGGGCTGATCCTGGTCGGCCTGGCCGTGCATTGTAGCGAAGCACGGGCAGGGGACAGCCGGATCCTGACGGTCGCGGGCGGCTGTTTCTGGTGCGTCGAGGCCGATTTCGAAAGCGTGTCCGGCGTTACCGAGGTCGTATCCGGCTATACCGGCGGAACCGTCGAAAACCCGACCTACAAGCAGGTCGTCCGGGGCGGGACCGGGCATTACGAGGCCGTCCAGATCCACTACGACCCCGCGCAGGTATCCAAGGAACAGCTGTATCACCTGTTTTTCCGGTCCATCGACCCCACCGATCCCGGTGGCCAGTTCTGCGACCGCGGCCCGAGCTATCGCACCGCGATTTTCGTAGAGACGCAGGCGCAGCGAGACGCGGCAGAGGCGGCCAAGGCCCGCGCCGAGGCGCAACTTGGACAGACAGTCGTGACACCGATCCTGGATGCCGGGCCATTCTACGAGGCCGAGGAGTACCATCAGGACTACTACAAGAGTTCCGACCTGGTGCTTACCCGGCGCGGACCGAAAACCAAGAAATCGGCATACAAGTTCTACCGGGAGGCCTGCCGCCGGGATGAACGCGTCGAGGAATTGTGGCAGGAAGAGGCGCCATTCACGGGCGGCTGACGCGCTACGGGGTCAGCCGACCTTGCACGCCGCCAGCACTGCCATGTTCAGAACGTCGCTGGCCGTCGAGTTAGTCGAGCAGATCTGGATCGACTTGTCTATTCCCGACAGGATCGGGCCGATGACGGTCGCGCCAGCCATTTCCTGCATCAGCTTGGTCGAGATCGAGGCGGAGTGCCGCGCCGGAACGACAAGGATGTTGGCGGGTCCGGTCAGTCGCTGGAAAGGATAATGCGCCTGCGCCGCCGGGCTGAGCGCAACGTCCACCGTCATCTCGCCCTCGAACTCGAAATCGACACCGCGACGTTCGAGCACCACCGGCGCGCGATGCATTTTTTCCGCTCTCTCGGATCGTGGATACCCGAACGTCGAAAACGAAACGAAGGCAACGCGCGGTTCGATTCCCAGCCCTCGCGCAACCCCCGCGGCGCGTTCCGCGATCGTGGCAAGGTCCTCCTCATCGGGCCATTCATGCACGAGGGTGTCCGAGATCATGACGATCCGTCCCTTGTGCAATAGCGCCGTCACCCCGACTGCGCCCTGTTCGGCCCCGGCATCGAAAACGTGGTTTATCCGATCCAGCACATGCGCGGATTTCCGTGTTGCACCCGTCACCAGACCGTCGCCGTGGCCATGGGCCAGCATCAGGGCGGAAAAAACGTGGCGGTCACGCGCGGCCAGCCGGTGAACGTCCTGCTGGTCGAAACCCCGCCGCTGCAGGCGGGAATAGAGCAATTCCTTGTATTCCTCCAGGAAACCGGTCTTTGCGGCGTTGGTGACCTCGATCTCGGCCACCGCGTCCCCGAGGCCGGCCGCCTCGAGCTTTTGCTTGACGTCCTCGTCACGGCCGACCACCAACGCCTGTCCGAAGCCGGACCGCTGATACTGCACCGCCGCGCGCAGAACACGGGGGTCGTCGCCCTCGGCAAAGATCATCCGGGCCTGTGCCGCCCGGGCGCGGGCGTTGATCGACCGCATGATGGAGGCCGTCGGGTCCAGCCGCGACTTGAGGGCCAGTTCATAGGCTTCCATGTCCACGATGGGCCGACGCGCGGCGCCAGTATCCATGCAGGCGCGCGCCACCGCCGGCGGGATCTTGTGAATAAGCCGCGGATCGAATGGCGTGGGAATGATGTAATCGCGGCCGAAGCTCAGCTTGCGGCCATACGCCATGGCGACCTCGTCCGGGACGTCCTCGCGCGCCAGCCGGGCCAGCGCCTCGGCGCAGGCGATCTTCATTTCGTCATTGATGGCCCGCGCGTGGACATCCAGCGCGCCCCGGAAAAGATACGGAAATCCCAAGACGTTGTTGACCTGGTTGGGATAGTCCGACCGCCCCGTTGCCACGATGGCATCCGGGCGCACCGCGTGGGCGTCCTCGGGCGTGATCTCGGGGTCGGGATTGGCCATGGCAAAGATCACCGGGTCGGGCGCCATTGACTCGACCATCGCCTGCGTGACCGCACCCTTGACCGAGACGCCAAGGAAAACGTCCGCCCCCTGCATCGCCTCTTGCAGCGTGCGCAGATCCGTCCTGATCGCGTGGGCGGACTTCCACTGGTTCATGCCCTCGGTGCGGCCTTGGTAAATAACGCCCTTCGTGTCGCAGGCGATGCAATTCTCGGGCCGGGCGCCCATGGCCTTGAGCAGTTCGATACAGGCAATGCCGGCAGCGCCCGCGCCGTTGAGCACGATCCGGCAATCCTCGATCCGCTTGCCCGACAGGTGCAGCGCGTTGATCAGGCCCGCCGCACAGATCACCGCCGTGCCGTGTTGGTCGTCATGGAATACGGGAATGTCCATCTGCTCCTTGAGCGACTGCTCGATGATGAAGCATTCCGGCGCCTTGATATCCTCCAGGTTGATACCACCGAATGTCGGGCCCATCAGCTTGACCGCGCTGATGAATGCCTCGGGGTCCTCGGTATCCAGCTCTATGTCGATGGAATTGACATCGGCGAAACGCTTGAACAGCACCGCCTTGCCCTCCATCACCGGCTTGGAGCCGAGCGCACCCAGATTGCCCAGGCCCAATACCGCCGTTCCGTTGGAGATCACGGCAACGAGGTTGCCCTTGTTTGTATAGTCATAGGCGGTTTCAGGGTTCTCCGCGATGGCCTCGCAGGGGACAGCGACACCGGGTGAATACGCAAGGCTCAGGTCGCGCTGTGTCGTCATCGGGACCGTCGCGGTCACCTCGAACTTTCCGGGGGTCGGTTCGAGATGAAAGGCAAGCGCCTCTTCGCGGGAGTATCGAGTATTGGACATTTGGCGCGCCGTTATTCTGGAAAACTGCATCGATCCATACCGGGGGTTTCGCCGGGGCTCAACCGCGTACAGATTCCGGTTTCGCGCGGTTTGATGGGTTTGTAAGCTTTGCCGACCAATCCCGGGGGGCGTTCGTGACAGCTCAGACTAGTGCCGTGACGCCGATGATGGCGCAGTACCTCGACATCAAGGCGCACTACCCGTCGGCCTTGTTGTTCTACCGCATGGGCGATTTCTACGAGTTGTTCTTTGACGATGCCGTCGCGGCGGCCGAGGCGCTGGATATCGCCCTGACCAAGCGTGGAAAGCATCTGGGCGAGGACATACCGATGTGCGGGGTGCCGGTGCATTCCGCCGAGGGCTATCTGCTCACGCTCATTCGCAAGGGGTTCCGCGTGGCCGTTTGCGAACAGACAGAAGATCCCGCCGATGCACGGAAACGCGGGGCCAAGGCCGTCGTCAGGCGAGAGGTCGTTCGGCTGGTGACGCCGGGCACCCTGACCGAGGAGACGCTCCTTGACGCCCGCCGGCACAACTACCTCGCCAGCTTTGCGCGCGTGCGGGGCGAGGGGGCGCTGGCATGGGTCGATATCTCGACCGGCAGCTTCCATGTCATGCTGCTGCCCGAGGTGCGTCTGGCGCCCGAGCTGGCAAGGCTGGCGCCCAGCGAGCTTATCGTGACGGATCACGAGGAACTTGAACTTTCCGAAATCGTCTCTGACACGGGGGTTTCCATAACCCCGCTGGCACGGTCAGCCTTTGACAGCGCGGGCGGGACGGACCGCCTGTGCAAGCTGTTCGGGGTCGAGACGCTGGACGCCTTTGGCCGTTTCGGCCGCGCGGAACTGGCGGCGATGGGAGCGATCGTCGAGTATCTGGAGATCACGCAAAAGGGCAAACTGCCACTGCTGCGCGCACCGGTGCGCGAGGCGCAGGCCCGCGTGATGCAGATCGACGCCGCGACCCGCCGAAACCTCGAACTGACCCATGCCCTGTCGGGTGGACGGTCGGGATCGCTGCTCGCGGCCATGGACAGGACCGTGACGGCGGGCGGCGGGCGGCTGCTGGAGCGGCGCATTTCTTCGCCGTCTCGGGTGCTGGACGTGATACAGGCACGGCAGGACGCGGTGGCGTTCGCGGTTGAAAATGCCCGCGTTGCCGAGGATCTTCGCGATGCCCTTCGCCGGGTGCCGGACCTTGAACGCGCCCTGTCACGCCTGGCCGTAGACCGGGGTGGTCCGCGCGACCTGGCGGCAATCCGCAACGCGCTGGCACAGGCCGCCGCCATCTCCGAAACCGCCGCTGACCAGGATCTGCCGCCACTTCTGACAGAGGCAATGGCGCGGCTGAGCGACCATGACGGGCTGCTCGATCATCTCGACGACGCGCTGGTTTCGGAACCGCCGCTAATGGTCCGGGACGGGGGCTTCATCGCCGAAGGCTTCGACGAGGAACTCGACGAGGTACGGCGGCTCCGCGACGAGGGCCGGAACGTCATCGCCGGCATGCAGGCCGAGTATGTCGAGCTGACCGGTATCCAGAGCCTCAAGATCAAGCATAACAACGTTCTGGGTTACTTCGTGGAGGTGACGGCGACGCATGCGGACAAGATGCTGTCGCCGCCGTTGAACGAAACCTTCAAGCATCGTCAAACCACGGCCAACCAGCTGAGGTTCACCACCGTTCCCCTCAGCGAGATGGAAACCCGCATTCTCAACGCGGGGGGCCGGGCACTGGAGATCGAGAAACGCCTCCATGAAAACCTGAAAGCGGCCGTTCTGGAGCGCTCGGCAGAGCTGTCGCAGTTGGCCGGCGCCTTGTCCGAGCTTGACCTGACAACCGCGCTCGCCGATCTCGCCCGCGCCGAGGACTGGTGCCGCCCGCAGGTTGACGAAAGCCGCGCCCTTACGATCAAGGGCGGCCGTCACCCTGTGGTGGAACGCGCACTGCACTCGCAAGGCGGCGACCCCTTCATCGCGAACGATTGCGAGCTCGGCGATAAGAGCGATATCTGGCTGCTCACCGGGCCCAACATGGCGGGCAAGTCGACCTTTCTGCGGCAAAACGCCCTGATCGCCGTACTGGCACAGATGGGCAGCTACGTGCCGGCCAAGGCGGCCCATGTGGGCATGGTCAGCCATTTGTTCAGCCGGGTCGGCGCATCGGACGATCTTGCGCGCGGACGGTCGACCTTCATGGTCGAGATGGTCGAAACCGCCGCGATCCTGAACCAGGCCGACGATCATGCACTGGTCATACTCGACGAGATCGGCCGCGGAACGGCGACGTATGACGGTCTTTCGATCGCATGGGCCACGCTGGAACATCTGCACGGCATCAATCGCTGCCGGGCCCTGTTCGCAACGCACTATCACGAGCTGACCCACCTCAGTGACCGGCTGGAACGTGTTGATAACGCCACCGTGGCCGTCAAGGAACATGAGGGCGAGGTCGTGTTCCTGCACGAAGTTCGCCAGGGGGCGGCCGACCGCAGCTACGGCGTTCAGGTCGCCAAACTCGCCGGGTTGCCGCGCTCGGTCGTGGAGCGAGCCCGCGTGGTCCTGGACGCGCTTGAAAAGGGCGAGCGGGAAGGCGGGGGCAAGCGCGAAGCGGTGATCGACGATCTGCCGCTCTTCGCGGCCGCCCCGACCCCGGCGGCAGAGCAGACACGCGACGCATCAGCTGTCGAAAACCGTTTGTCCGAGATCATGCCCGACGATCTGACGCCGCGCGAGGCATTGGAACTGGTCTATGAACTCAAGGCCATGACCAGCCGGACGGGTTGACAACAACTGCGCGAGGGATGATCGTTCCCGTCCACGGTTTCCTGGCGGGATTGCCGGTAGGAAAAGAGGTTTCCGGGGCATCCGCAAGCATACTTCCTTGGCTTGCCAAGTCATCGTCGGGGCAACCAGGGGCCGTGACCCCTTAGACCATTCGCGGGAATACATGGACATCTTCGCCGGGTGGAGCCAATGACCGAGATCGTCGCGCTATGTTACTGTTCCCGCCCCGTGGGGTTTTCCTTCCAGCGGGTGGAAGAGATTCTGCAGGAATCGCGGCGTAACAATGCCACCGCAAAGGTCACCGGTGCGCTGATCTACGACAACTGGACGTTCCTGCAATGGATCGAGGGCGAAAAAGCGAATGTCCGGCAGATATTCGAACGCATCAACAATGACAGCAGACATACGGATATCAGGATCCTCACGGTCAGAAAGCTGAATGACCGCTGGTTCCCCGATTGGTCTATGACCGCCGCTGTCACCGAGGGCCAGACGCTGCGCGGCCTGAGGCTGGTCCCGCACGTGTCGCTGAAACAGTTCGATCCGTTCCAATGGTCGCAATCCGACACGATACGGTTCATGAAGGCGCTGAGCGATTACCTCACCCGGCGGCCAGCGCCGGCGTCGCACGCCGCGTCCGGCGCGGAAACGCCCGAACCCGCGCCAAGGGACCCCCTGACCGTTCTTGACGCGTATCTTTCCCGCTTGCCGTGACGGCACCATGATCGGGCTTGTCCGAGGGCCGCCGCGGCCAGAGAGGCAATAGCGACGAAACCTATCCCTGGTATGACGAAACGCCGACCTGGGCCGGGCGCAGCATCCGGTCGTGAAGCATGAACCCTTGTGCCGAAACCTGTATGATGTCGCCGGCGTTCGTGCCGGGCAGCGGCGCCTCGAACATCGCCTCGTGTTGCTGCGGGTCGAACCTGTCGCCAACCTGGGGATCGATGATCTTGATGCCGTGTTTCTCGAACACCTTGAGTAGTTCGCGCATGGTCAGCTCGACGCCCTCGATGAGAGGGCCTGCAACCTCTTTCTGTTCATCGGTCACCGCCCCGAGTGCACGTTGCAGGTTGTCGTACACGGGAAGCATGTCACGGGCCAGCTTGGAGCCGCCATAGTGCTCTGCCTCCATGCGGTCCTTTTGTGCACGCTTGCGCGCGTTCTCGGCCTCGGCAAGGGCGCGCATGAACTTGTCCTGAAGCGCGTCGCGCTCGGCACGCAGTTGCTCGGCCTCGGCGTCCTGTTCCGGCACATCCTCGGTCATCGGTGCCTGTTCTTCGGTCTCGGCCTCGGCGATGTCGTCCAGGAATCGATCTTCGTCGCGCTCTGCCATTCTTTCACCTCTAGCGTCTGTCCGCGATCAGCTTGCCGACGATTTGCGCCGTATAGTCGACGATCGGCACGATGCGGCCATAATTCAGGCGCTTGGGGCCGATCACCCCCACGGCGCCAATGATTTTCCGGTCAGCGTTCATATAAGGAGACACGACCAGAGAGGAACCCGAAAGTGAGAAAAGTTTGTTCTCTGAGCCAATAAAAATCCGCACGCCTTCCCCGGCATCCGCCAGTTCGAGGAACTCGGCGATGTCGCGCTTGCGCTCGAGATCGTCGAAAAGGCTGCGGATACGGTCAAGCTCTTCCTCTTCGGTTTCCGTTTCCAACAGGTTTGCCCGTCCGCGCACGATGAGCCGCTCGTAACTGTCGGATTCGCCATCCCACACAGCGAGCCCGCTCTCGACGAGTTGCCGGGCCAGTTGATCGATCTCCTGCCGCCGCGTTTCGATTTCCCGCGCGATGACCGTCTGCACGTCGGACAGTGTCTTGCCCTCGATCAGGGCATTCAGAAAATTCGCGGCCTCACGCATGGAACTTGGCGTCTGGCCGGGGGGCGGGGTGAAGATCCGGTTCTCGACATGACCGTCGGCAAACACCAGCACCACGAGCGCCCGGTCATGGCCGAGGCTTACAAACTCTATGTGCTTTATCGGGGCCTCGTGCTTGGGCGCCAGCACCAGCGATGCGCCGTGCGTGACACCCGACAGCGCCGACCCGATCCGGTCCAGGGCGGTTCCGACATCGTCGGAGTTGCTGCCGAGGGTGGCGTCGATCATCTCGCGGTCGCTGGACTCAAGGTCGCCGATCTCCAGCAACCCGTCGACAAACATGCGCAGCCCCTCCTGCGTGGGAATGCGGCCGGCCGAAATGTGGGGGCTGTCCAGAAGGCCCAGATATTCGAGATCCTGCATGACGTTGCGCACCGTGGCCGCACTGACCTTTTCGCTCATGTCGCGGCTGAGAGTACGCGAGCCGACCGGGTCGCCCGTTGCAAGGTAGGACTCCACGACGCGCCTGAACACCTCGCGGGTGCGGTCGTTCATGTCTGACAGTACCTTGCCGGAGTCCTTCATTTCCTGGTCATCCTGGGTTGCGTGATGCGTCATTAAAGACGGCAGATCGCAAAGGTCAATCGGGGTTGCACTTGCTTATCACGGCCATGTATTCCGGGCGCGCTGACAAAAGGGGTATTGCCATGCGGCCTTCGGGTAGAGACTTAAGTGAGATGCGCGCGGTTTCAATCGAGACCGGCGCAACCAAACACGCGGAAGGATCCTGCATGATCTGCGTGGGCGATACCAAGGTGCTATGCACCGCGACGATCGAGGACCGGGTGCCGCCCTTTGTCAAGGGGTCGGGGCTTGGCTGGGTGACGGCGGAATACGGCATGCTGCCGCGCTCCACCACCAGCCGGATGCGGCGCGAGGCATCGGCCGGCAAGCAAGGCGGCCGCACGGTTGAGATCCAGCGGCTGGTCGGCCGGGCTCTCAGGGCCGGCGTCGACCGTGTGGCACTGGGCGAACGGCAGATCACCGTCGACTGCGACGTGATACAGGCCGATGGCGGAACGCGCTGTGCGGCGATAACCGGCGGTTGGGTGGCATTGCGGCTGGCGGTGCAGAAACTGATGAAGCTGGGCGAGGTCACGAACGACCCGATGACCGATCCGGTGGCGGCCGTGAGCTGCGGCATATATGCCGGGCAGCCGGTGCTTGACCTCGATTACCCGGAGGACAGCGAGGCCGGTGTCGATGGCAACTTCATCATGACGGGATCGGGTCGCTTGATCGAGGTACAGATGAGCGCGGAGGGCGCCACGTTTTCCCGCTCGCAGATGGATCAGCTGATGGATCTGGCCGAGCAGGGCGTCAACACGCTCGTCTCGGCGCAAAAGGCTGCCGTCGATGCGTAGGTTCGACGGCGACACTCTGTTGGTGGCTACGCACAACAAGGGCAAGCTGGAAGAGATCGCCAATCTGCTGGCACCGTTCGGCGTGTCCGTCGTTGGTGCCGCCGAAAAGGGCCTCGAGAAACCGGAGGAAACCGAGGCGACGTTCGCGGGAAACGCACGGATAAAGGCTCATGCGGCTGCCCGCGCCACCGGCCTGCCCGCCTTGTCGGATGACAGCGGGATCGTGATCGATGCGCTTGACGGTCAACCCGGCGTCTACACGGCAGATTGGGCCGAAACAGAGACTGGCCGCGATTTCGTGATGGCCATGACGAAAGCACATGACAAGCTGTTGGCATGCGGTGCGCCAGAACCCTGGACAGCCCGCTTTTGCTGCACGCTGGTTCTGGCGTGGCCGGATGGCCATGACGAGGTATTTCCCGGAACCGTCGAAGGACGCATCGTTTGGCCCATGCGGGGTGACAACGGGCACGGTTATGACCCGATTTTCCAGCCCAACGGGTACGACATCACCTTCGGCGAAATGGACAGGTGGCAGAAGAACCGGATCAGCCACCGGGCGGATGCGTTCGCGAAACTGGTGAACGGGTGCTTTGGCTGAGGACTGGCAAAACGGCGGCTTTGGTCTCTATCTGCACTGGCCGTTCTGCGAGGCCAAATGCCCCTATTGCGACTTCAACAGTCATGTCGCCCGGGAAATCGACCAATGCCGCTGGAAAAGTGCCTATCTAGCAGAGATAGCCCGCTACGCCGAGCTGCTGCCAGGCCGGATTCTCAATTCCGTGTTTTTCGGGGGCGGCACCCCAAGCCTGATGTCACCCGAGCTTGTTTCTGACATTCTCGATGCCATCCGCACGGCGTGGCCCGCGGCGAATGACCTTGAGGTCACGTTGGAGGCGAACCCCGGGTCGGTCGAGGCCGGCAGGTTTGCGGGTTATGCGGCGGCCGGTGTATCGCGTGTGTCGATGGGTGTGCAGGCTCTTAACGACCACGACCTGCGGAGGCTGGGGCGGTTGCATTCGGTGCAAGAGGCTTACGAAGCCTTTGATATTGCAAGAAAATATTTCGATCGTGTCAGTTTCGACCTGATCTATGCGCGGCAGGGCCAATCCGTTGACGAATGGCGGAAGGAGCTGGCCGAGGCCCTGAAAATGGCGGTGGATCACCTGTCACTCTACCAACTCACGATCGAACCGGGCACGGCCTTTGGTGAGCGGCACGCGCGCGGTGGGCTGAAGGGTCTGCCCGGCGAGGACAAGGCCGGTGATATGTACGAGATCACACAGGAAACCTGTCGCGCCGCCGGTTTGGAGGCCTACGAAGTTTCCAACCATGCCGTTCCGGGTGCCGAATCCCGGCACAACTTGATTTACTGGCGGTACGGCGATTATGTGGGGATCGGTCCCGGCGCGCATGGGCGGATCACGCTGCAAGGGCAACGTCATGCGACGGTAGCACCTGATCAGCCGGATCAATGGCTTGCCGCGGTCGAAGCAGGCCGCGGCGCGGGGGCGGCCGAACCGATCCCGCCTGCGGTGCAGGGGGACGAGTACCTGATGATGGGACTTCGGATATCCGAGGGGATTGATGCTGATCGCTTCCAGAGTATCACCGGCGCAACGCTTGACCCGGAGAAGATCCACCACTTGCAGGAAATCGGCGTGATTACGGTGGATGATCATCGTGTCCGGGCGACAGAGTCCGGGCGGCCCGTACTCAACGCGGTGATCCGTGAATTGCTGTCATCTTAAGGGATGAGGTTGGTCTGGCTCTTGCTCGGCCTGACATTCGTTGGCCTTGGGTTCTTGGGGATCATTCTGCCGCTGGTGCCGACCGTGCCATTCATGCTGCTGGCGGCATTCTGTTTTGCGCGCTCGTCCGAGCGGTTGCACGATTGGATCCTTTCACACCCGCAGTTTGGCCCGCCCATCACGGAGTGGCGCGAGCGTGGCGCAATCAGTCCACGAGTCAAAAGGATTTCATCGATTTCGATCGTTCTAGTCTTGGTAATCTCGGTGTTAACCGGAGTGCGTCCCCAGATTGTTCTCGTTCAGGCGGGTGTGCTGATGGCCGTCCTGGTTTTCATCTGGAGCCGTCCGAGTGGGTAACGCTTAGAAGCCGGCACAACTCGTCCAGCTGTTCGAGTGTATCGTACGCGATCGTCACGCGGCCGTTCTCGGCGCCGGGGCTGTGATCGACCGTCACCTGCATACCCAGATTGGCCGAAAGATCACCTTCCAACGCCTTGGTATCGGCGTCCTTGGCGGGCTTGGCACTGCTTTTCGCTCTTGCGGTGCTCTGGCGTGCCTGGTCGGTGCCACGTTTGGCGAGTTTCTCCGCCTCTCGTACCGACAACCGCTTCTTGACGATATCACGCGCCAGCGCCACCGGGTCCTCCGCCGTTATCAGGGCCCGGGCATGCCCTGCCGAAAGCCGTGCATCGCGCAGATAGACCTGGACTTCCTCGGGCAAGGACAGAAGGCGAACCGAGTTGGCGATGTGGCTGCGGCTCTTGCCAAGAGCCCTTGCAAGCCTTTCCTGCGTATGGCCGAACTTCTCCATCAACTGGGTATAACCGGTCGCCTCTTCCACCGGGTTGAGGTCGGCGCGCTGGACATTCTCTATGATCGCGACTTCGAGGACTTCGGTATCGTTGAAATCACGGACCAGCACGGGCACTTCGTGGAGCTTGGCCATCTGCGCGGCCCGCCAGCGGCGTTCACCGGCAACGATTTCGAAATGCCCCTCCCTGGATGGTTTCGGCCGCACGATAAGGGGTTGGATGATACCCTTTTCGCTGATCGAGGCGGCGAGATCCTCCAGTGACGCTTCGTCGAAGGCCCGGCGCGGCTGATCCGGGTTGGGCGCGATCCTTTCGATCGGGACGACCTGATCCGGCAGAACCGGTTGATCAGCGGTCTCGCTGTGGCCTTCGTTCACGTCGGCCATCAATGCGGACAACCCGCGGCCAAGACCGCGTTGTTTCGTTTTCTTGTCGGCCATGCCGGTTCTCCCAGTTTTTATGCCGCGACGCGGGTATTATTGCGGATCATTTCCTCGGCAAGCTTACGGTATGCCAGCGCGCCCTTGGAACCACTGTCATACCGCAGGACCGGAACCGCATAGGAGGGCGCCTCGCTGACCCGGACGTTCCGGGGTATGAGCGTCTTGAACACCAGATCACCGAGATTGTCGCGCGCATCCGCCTCGACCTGGGCAGAGAGATTGTTGCGCATGTCATACATGGTCAGCACGATCCCCTCGATCCGCAGGTCGGGATTGGCCGATTGCCGGACTTCCCGAACCGTCAGCATGAGTTGGGACAAGCCTTCGAGCGCGAAGAATTCCGATTGCAACGGCACCAGCACGGAATGCGCTGCGACCATGGCATTCACCGTCAACATGTTCAACGAGGGCGGGCAGTCGATGAGGATGTAATCGAACTGGAAATGGTCGATACCCGGCTGCCGCAGGGCGTCGTGCAGCAGGAAACTACGCTTCTCGTTTGATATCAGTTCGATGTCGGCGGAACTTAGATCGACATTTGCCGGAATGATCGAAAGGTTCGATTCGCCGGTTGGACGGATCACCTCACCAAGGTCGATGTCGTCCAGCAGCAAGTCATAGGTCGTGTATTGTCTGTCCTCCGGTTCTACCCCGAGGCCCGTCGAGGCGTTGCCCTGCGGATCGAGATCGACGATCAGCACACGACACCCCGATTCCGCGAGGGCGGCGCCAAGGTTGATCGTCGTTGTCGTCTTGCCCACGCCGCCCTTCTGATTTGCAATGGCAATTATCTTGGGTGCGCTCTGCCGGGTTGGATCAGACACGGGATACTCCTGAGATGCTCAAAATCACGGGGCCTTCCCCAGTTTCACTTCTAGCAACCCGGTATTGGAACTTCCACGACGTTTGCGCGTCTTCCAGTTCTTTTTTCCACGTGACCCCTTTGTGAAAAAGGGCGAGTCCGTCCGAAGGCATGTGGCGATGGGCGTATCCCAGTAATGTCGTCAGATCGGCAAGTGCCCGTGCGGAAACGACATCGGCCTGCAAGGGTGGAATTTCCTCGATGCGTCCACGCACCACATCCGCCGCGACGGCCGTTTCCCGTAGAACGGTACGAAGGAAAGCGCATTTTCGCTGGTCGTTTTCTACCAGCGTCACCTTTGTTTGGTGGCCGGCCTCGGCGGCGAGGATTGCCACGACGATCCCTGGGAAACCGCCGCCCGAACCGAGATCCGCCCAATGCCGGACGGGCCGTGGTGCCAAGGCAAAAACTTGCGCGGAATCGATGATATGCCGCGTCCAGAGGTCATCCAGCGTCGATTTCGCGACGAGGTTTATCCGCGGGCTCCATTTGCGCAACAGGGTGGCATAGGTTTCCAGGCGCTCGATTGTTTCACGTGAAACATCCAGCCGCCCCTCTGCCTTCATGCGGATTTCTCTCTCGCCTTCTGCCGCAAGCGTGCGAGGATCAAGGTCAGCGCCGCCGGTGTCATGCCATCCACACGGCCCGCCTGAGCGAGGTTGGCAGGGCGTGTCGCCGAAAGTTTCGCCTTCAGCTCATTCGACAACCCATCTATGTGCTGGAAGTCAAAGTCAGGCGGTATCGCCTGCGCCTCGTCCCGCCGCATCATTTCAACATCACGCTTTTGACGTTCGATGTAGTTCGCGTAGAGCGCATCCTTCTCGATCTGCCTGCGCGTATCTCGGTCGATATCGGAAACGTCCGGTGCCAATTTTTCGAGCGTCGTGAAATCAACCTCCGGGAAGGACAGCAATTGAAACCCTGATCGCCGCGCACCATCCTGATTGACCTTCAACCCCGCGTTGGCCAGCTCGCGCGGTGTAAAGCTCATGGACTCCAGCCGCTCTCGCGCATGATCAAGGCGGTCCATCTTGTCCGCGAAGGCGTTCCGGCGTTCCGCTCCGACACAGCCAATCCTGATACCAACTGGCGTCAGCCGCTGGTCGGCGTTATCGGCGCGCAAGGACAGCCGGAACTCCGCGCGCGACGTGAACATGCGATAGGGCTCGCTCACGCCCCGCGTGATGAGGTCGTCTATCATGACGCCTATATAGCTGTCTGACCTGTTAAAGATAATCGGCTCCCGCTCTGCAGCCGCCAGCGCAGCGTTAAGCCCGGCCACCAACCCTTGTGCCGCCGCTTCCTCGTATCCCGTGGTGCCATTGATCTGCCCGGCAAGGTAAAGTCCTGGAACCGAGCGAACCGCCAATGTCGCATCGAGGTTGCGAGGATCGACATAGTCATACTCGATGGCATAACCGGGTTGAAGAATCTCAGCCTGTTCCAACCCTGCGACAGACCGCACATACTCTGTTTGCACGCCTTCCGGCAGCGAGGTTGAAATCCCGTTGGGATAAATCACCGAATCCGACAAGCTTTCCGGCTCCAGAAAAATCTGGTGTGACTGTTTATCGGCGAACCTGACAACCTTGTCCTCGATCGAGGGGCAGTATCTTGGGCCGACACCGTCTATGCGCCCGCCATACATCGCGGAACGTTCTAGATTTTCCCGGATTATGTCATGAGTTGCAGAGTTCGTATGCGTTATCCCGCACGACACCTGCCGCGCCGCCGGTGCGGTGGACAGAAAAGAGAACATCGTGGGCTCGCTGTCTCCGGGCTGGCTTTCCAGCACATCCCAATTGATGGTTCTGCCATCCAGCCGCGGCGGCGTTCCGGTTTTCAGTCGCCCCATCGTCAGGCCAAAGGAATCAACGCGTTCGGCAAGTTTTACCGATGGCTTGTCGCCCATACGGCCACCGGGTCGCGAGACGTCGCCGATATGGATCACTCCGCGCAGGAATGTACCCGTCGTCAGGACAACGGCGCGCGCTGTCAGTTCTGTCCCATCGGCGAGCACCACACCGGTCACGTGGCCGCCACGCATCGTGAAATCGGCTGCCTCGCCCTCTATCACCTCCAACCGGTCCTGTCTGGCAACCTCTGCCTGCATGGTCTCACGATAGATTTTCCGATCCGCCTGGGCCCGCGGTCCCTGTACCGCCGGTCCTTTGCGCCGGTTCAACAGGCGGAACTGGATGCCCGCCCGGTCGGCCACGCGACCCATGAGACCGTCCAGAGCGTCGATTTCGCGCACGAGATGCCCTTTACCAAGGCCACCGATTGCCGGATTGCACGACATTACCCCGATACCGTCCATCGACAGGGTCACCAGCGCGGTTCGCGCACCGACTCGCGCTGCGGCGTGGGCCGCGTCCGCGCCGGCATGACCGCCTCCGATTACGATGACATCGAATTGTTTCACGTGAAACACTCCTCACTTGCCGAGGCAGAAACTCGCGAAAATCTCGTCCAGCACGCTTTCCACATCTATGCGTCCTACCAGAGAATCAAGCGCCCGGATAGCTGTCCGCAGCTCTTCCGCCGCCACGTCCGCTACATCCTCGCCCATTGGCACCAATCGCTGCGCCTCTTCCAGGGCAACCAGACCGCGCTGCATCGCCTCCTTGTGCCGCAGCCGCGTTGCGACACCTGACGCCGCCGCCCTCGATGACAGCGTATCGGAGATCTTCTCGACCAGCTCGGTAATCCCGTACCCGGTTTTTCCGGACACACCGTTCTCTCTCGATCCGTGCAGGTCGGCCTTTGAAACAACAACGATATCATCGGCTTCCGGTTCCATCTCGGGTGTACCACCGGGCGCTACCAGAAACACGCGAAGGTCAGCCTGATGCGCCCGGCTACGGGCGCGGTCGATGCCGATTGTTTCCACCGCGTCCGCGGTTTCCCTCAATCCTGCCGTGTCAAGAAGGGTCACCGGCAAACCGCCAAGATCCATTCTGACCTCGATCACATCGCGCGTCGTCCCCGCATGTTCTGACGTTATTGCCGCTTCCCGTCCCGCCAGCGCGTTGAGCAGCGTGGATTTACCAGCATTCGGCGCCCCGACGATCGCGACCTCGAACCCGGCGCGTATACGCTCGGAGATCCGCACACCCTTGATTTCATCTATCAGGTCCGACGTTACCGAACCGACGAGCTCGCTCACTTCCGGCGATACGTCCACAGGCACATCTTCATCAGCAAAGTCGATGGTCGCTTCCAGCAACGCGGCGGCACGGATCAACTTCGTGCGCCACCGCTCGGTCTTCTTTCCGAGATCGCCGGAGAAAACGCGCATCGCCTGCCGTCGCTGTGCCTCCGTCTCCGCATCGATGAGGTCGGCCAGCCCCTCTACCCGGGCCAGATCCAACCGACCATTTTCCATGGCTCTGCGCGTGAATTCACCCGCCACGGACGGTCGCAGTCCGGGCTGTACGGCTAATGCGTCGAGTACGGCCGCCGTGCCCGCAGGGCTGCCATGCACCTGAAACTCCGCGCTTTTCTCACCGGTAAAACTTTCGCCCTCAGCGAATACCAGCACCAGCGCCTCGTCCAGACGGTGCCCCTGTTCGTCCTTCAACACACGCAAAGATGCCAACCGCTCTGGTGGAACATCACCACAAAGGCGTTCCACTGCGGCGTGAGACTGCGGGCCGGAAACCCGGATGACCGCAACGCCAGCCTTACCCGGCGCTGTTGAAAGCGCAAAGATCGTGTCCATGCCTTCGCCCCGGGATTGCCGGCACCATCATGTGTTCATCGAGTCGAAGAATTCCGCGTTGGTCTTGGTCTGCTTCAACTTGCTGAGGAGGAACTCGATCGCGTCGGTCGTTCCCATCGGATTCAGGATACGCCGCAACACGAACGTTTTCTGGAGATCCGCCTTGTCGATAAGCAGGTCCTCTTTCCGCGTGCCCGATTTCAGGATGTCGATGGCCGGGAACACGCGTTTATCCGCGATCTTGCGATCAAGAACCAACTCTGAGTTGCCGGTGCCCTTGAACTCTTCGAAGATCACCTCGTCCATCCGGCTGCCGGTTTCGATCAACGCGGTCGAGATGATGGTCAGCGACCCCCCTTCCTCGATGTTCCGCGCAGCGCCGAAAAAGCGCTTTGGCCTTTGCAGGGCGTTGGCGTCAACGCCACCCGTCAGAACCTTGCCCGATGATGGAACGACCGTGTTGTAGGCCCGGCCGAGACGCGTGATCGAGTCGAGCAGGATAACCACATCGCGCTTGTGTTCCACCAGGCGCTTTGCCTTTTCTATCACCATTTCGGCCACGGCCACGTGCCGCGCTGCAGGTTCGTCGAAGGTAGAGCTTATCACCTCTCCCTTGACCGATCTCTGCATGTCGGTGACCTCTTCCGGCCGCTCATCGATCAAAAGAACGATAAGGTAGCATTCGGGGTGGTTGCGCTCGATACTTGCTGCAATGTTCTGCAATATGACGGTCTTGCCCGTCCGTGGCGGCGCAACGATCAGCGATCGCTGCCCCTTGCCGATCGGAGCTACCAGATCGATGACTCGCGCCGACTTGTCCTTGATGGTCGGATCCTCGATTTCCATCCGCAGCCGTTCATCCGGGTAAAGCGGTGTCAGGTTGTCGAACGCGATCTTGTGGCGCGCGCGCTCCGGCTCTTCGAAATTGATCTGCGTTACGTTCGTCAGTGCGAAGTACCGCTCGTTGTCGTCCGGCGCGCGGATCTCGCCCTCCACCGTATCGCCCGTGCGCAACGAGAAGTGCCGTATCGTTTCGGGGGAAACATAGATGTCGTCTGGACCGGGCAGGTAATTTGCCTCAGGCGAACGAAGGAAACCGAAACCATCCTGCAAAACTTCCAGCACGCCATCGCCGAAAACCGTCCAGCCTTCGTCCGCGCGCTCGCGCAGGATCTGGAACATCATTTCGCCCTTGCGCATGGTCGAAGCGTTCTCGATCTCGAGCTCCTCTGCCATGGCGAGGAGATCCTTGGCAGTATGCGCCTTGAGATCGGAAAGATTGAGACGGTCGTTTGACATGATTCATCACCTTCGATCCGGCAACGGCGCGGCGCGGATCCCAGAGTTCTTTGAGGAAGGTACCACACCCGGACGGGTGCTGGCGCGTTAGCTAAACGCAGACAGGCCGGGAGTCAATGTCCGTCAGAATTTCACGACCACGGAGAGAACGATCACGACCATAAGTATCGTCGGCACCTCGTTCATCATGCGGTAATGACGGCCCGACAGCGTGTTCTCGCCTGACGCGAAATCCTTGCGACGCTGGTCGAGCCAGAAATGGAACCACGTCATTGCGAGGATGCCACCGGTCTTGAGCCACGGCCAGAGCGACCCCCAGTCGATTATGCCCGGGGTCAGGGCAAGACACAGCCCCAACGCCCACGCAACGATCATCGCCGGTTGCATGATGATGCGATACAGCTTCTCTTCCATCATCTCGAAAACAGTGTCCTGCCCGTCAGCCTGTTCGACGTGATAGACGAAAAGCCTGGGCAAGTAGAATATACCAGCCATCCACGAGATGACCGCCATGATGTGAAAGGCCTTGATCCACGGATAAAGCGCCCAGAGGAAATCGGTCATGTCCACTCCATGCTCCGCCGGTGTCCTATAAAATAAAAAGAAAAGAAGAAAGGATGATGTGATTGTAGGACTGCCCAGTGTTGGGGATTATCCAGGCATCCACAGACCAATCAACAAGTTGAAAAATGGTGCACGGAGCTGTTGATATCTGCTGGATATCATGCAGATAAAGAAAAAATATAATTTATTCAGTATGTTGGGACTATCAACGACATCGTGAGTCGGGTGATGAACATGTGGATAGTTCCCGCATGGGCCGATTGGCCGCAGCCGAGAAGATATCCTCGTCAACAGGGTAGAAAACCCACAAAACCCGGCTGTTCTCCCCGTGACGTCGGTCGTCCCGCTGCATGACAGGTGTTATACGGGTTCGGTACCTAACAGTTCCTGAAGAAACCCCCGAAAGTATCCACAATGGCCAAGAAACTCGTGCTCGCCTCCGCGTCCGTAACGCGCCAAAAGCTATTACGAAATGCAGGGGTCGATTTCGACATCCAACCGGCCCGCGTGGACGAGGACAGCTTGCGGGAGGCGATGACGGCGGAAGGCGCGTATCCCAGAGACATTGCCGATGCACTGGCAGAAATGAAAGCACGCAAAACGGCCTCACGCCTGCAAGCATCCCTCGTGCTGGGGTGTGACCAGGTCCTTGCCTTTGACGGGACGATCATGGCCAAACCGGACAACAAGGATGCAGCCCGGGAACAGCTGACACGCCTGCGCGGCGGCACGCACCAACTGCTATCCGCTGCCGTGATCTACGAAGACGGTGCACCGGTGTGGCGCCATGTCGGCGTGGTGCGTCTCACGATGCGGCAGTTTTCCGACACTTTTCTCGAGGCGTATCTGAAGCGCAACTGGCCGGCGATCTCTGCTTGTGTCGGAGGATACAAACTTGAAGAAGAAGGCGTGAGACTGTTTTCTCAGGTACAGGGCGACTACTTCTGCGTGCTTGGTCTCCCGCTGTTGGAGCTTCTTGGCTATCTTGGCCTGCGTGGGGTGATTGATACATGAGCGACGAAAGGATTCCCCTTGCGGCGGTAATCGGCTCGCCGGTAGCACATTCCAAATCGCCACAGCTTCACGCCCATTGGCTGAAGGTCAACGGGCTGCCGGGCTATTATATCCCGATGGATGTCAGCGCCGATGACCTGCGGCAGGTTATCACCGATCTTCCCAGGATGGGGTTCGTCGGGGTGAACATCACCGTCCCCCACAAGGAAAAGATCCTGGAAATCGCCGATCTCGTGACGGACAGGGCAACCGTCATAGGTGCTGCCAACACGCTGATTTTCCGGGCGGATGGCAAGATTCACGCCGACAACACGGATGGGTATGGTTTCATCAACAATCTGCGGCAGAACGCGCCGGACTGGAATCCTTCAGCCGGCCCGGCCGCGGTTCTCGGCGCCGGCGGAGCGGCGCGAGCGGTCGTTGCGGCATTGCTTGATGCCGGAGTACCGGAAATCAGGATCTCTAACCGAACCCGCGTGCGGGCGGATGCCTTGCGCGCGGATTTCGGCAAGCGGCTGCAGGTCGTCGATTGGGTCCAGGCCGGGAACATGTTCGACGATGCGGTGACAGCGGTGAATACCACCTCGCTTGGCATGGTTGGCAAACCGCCCCTGCGGATACCGCTCGACGGGTTGCAGCCGGGCTGCGTGGTGAATGATCTGGTATATGCCCCGCTCAAGACGGACTTCCTGGCCGAAGCCGAAGAGATGGGCTGCACGATCGTGGATGGCCTTGGCATGCTTTTGCATCAGGCCGTTCCGGCTTTCGAACGTTGGTTCGGTATTCGGCCGGAAGTGGATAGCGCAACGCGGGCCGCCGTTCTGAGATGACGTTCCGTCTAGGGCTCACCGGATCCATCGGTATGGGCAAATCCACGACGGCACGCTTGTTTGCCGAGGAAGGATGCGCCATCTGGGATGCCGATGAGGCCGTTCATCGCCTTTATGCCCGCGACGGTGCGGCCGTCGCCCCGATTGCCGAGGTCTATCCGCAGGCAGTTCATGGCGGCGCGGTGTGTCGATCGCGATTGCGCGATATCATGGCGCAAGATCCTAGCGCGCTTGCCCGGATCGAAAAAATCGTGCATCCGCTGGTGGCCCGCGATCGGGAACAATTCCTGCGCTCGACGTCAGCCGACATAGCCGTGTTCGACATCCCCCTACTGTTCGAAACCGGCGGTGATATGTTGATGGACGCGGTCGCCTGCGTGACCGTTTCACATGAAACACAGAAAGAGCGCGTTCTAGCACGAGGCACGATGAACGAAGCAGACTTCGACGCCATCCGCCAAAAGCAAATGTCGGATGCGGAAAAGCAGGCACGGGCTGACTATGTCATCGAGACGGATACGATGGAGCATGCCCGCGAACAGGTGCAGGCCATCGTCGCGGATATTCGGAAAAGGCTGGAAAATGCGTGAGATCGTCCTCGACACCGAAACCACCGGGCTGGAGCCCGAGCAAGGCCACAGGATCGTCGAGATCGGTGCGGTGGAGCTCCATAATCACATGCCCACCGGGCGCACCTATCACCAGTATATCAACCCGAAACGTGACATGCCGCAGGAGGCGTTCGATGTGCATGGACTCGCAGAAGAATTCCTGCGCACCCATCCCGCGTTCGAGTATGTCGCCGATGCGTTCCTGGAATTCGTCGGTGATGCCCGGCTGGTGATCCACAATGCCGCTTTCGACATGAAGTTCATAAACGCCGAGCTGGGCTGGCTGGGCCGCCCGGCCATTCCCTATGATCGCGCCGTGGATACCCTGGACATCGCGCGGCGGAAGTTTCCCGGATCACCCGCGTCGCTAGATGCACTTTGTCGTCGCTTCGCGATCGATAATTCGGCAAGGACCCTTCACGGCGCGTTGCTCGACTCGGAAATCCTTGCCGAAGTCTATCTTGAGCTGATCGGCGGGCGGCAACCAGATTTCGGTCTGACCACCGGGCCTGTCTCGGACGGCGGCGCAGCCGTTGATGACGAACTGTCGTGGCGTCCCCCGCCCCGGCCGGAGCCATTACCAAGCAGACTGTCGCGCGAAGAGGCCGAGAGGCACAGCGACTTTGTCACCCGGCTGGGCGACAACGCTCTCTGGAAACGGCTGAACCCGGATCAGGCATCTGGCGTGGCAGGTTCCCCGGACGCCGACTGACGGCGGGCGATCTCGTTTCGGTAGAGTTGCACCCAGTCGATGTTCTCGAGGTTCAGTGGCGGGAACCCGCCGTCGCGCGTGACATCGTTCACGATGCGGCGGATGAACGGAAAGATCATCCGCGGGCATTCGATCATCAGGAAGGGATGCAGCTGGTCGTCGGGTACACCCTCGACATGGAAAACGCCGGCATATTCCAGTTCGAGAAGGAAAAGCTGCTGATCCGTCCCCTTGTTCTTGGAGCTGACGGTCAGCTTGACGGCGACCTCGTACTGGTGCTCCTTTTGCCGCTTGCGCGGTTCCAGGTTGACACCAACCTGAACGTCCGGTGTCACCTCACCGCCAGTGCCCTGTTGTGCCAGCACGTTCTCGAAGGACAAGTCGCGGACGAACTGCGTGAGTATGTCCATCTTGACCTTTGGCGTCTCCTGCGCACCGCCGCCGTTTTCCTGTTCAGCCATGGCTGTCTCCGAAGCAAACCGATTTCGCCGCGGGCTTAGCAGGAAGGTGCGCGGGCCTCAATGCCTCCGCGTCCAGCCGGAGGCCGGACGGTCGGAGTCGTGCGGCGGATCGAGATCCTTGTATTCACCTTCTATGATATCGGGCCGATGCCGATGCCGGTGGTCGTTTGGCGGATGCCCTGGACCCATCTCGAACCGCTGGACATGAACACGCTGCCGCAGATATCCGAAAGCGGCGCGGCGCACGGGCGGCATGAGCAGGGCGAAACCGATGGCGTCGGTGAAAAAACCCGGCGTGAGCAGCAGCGCACCGGCAATCAGGATCATGGCAGCATGCGCCAGCGGTTCGGCCGGATCATCGAGCCGGGCAAATGATGTGCGTAACTGGCCGATCGCCATGGCGCCCTGTGCGCGGACCAGCCACGCCCCGAGCACGGCCGTAAGCACGACGATGCCAAGTGTCGGCCACAGCCCGATGGCGCCGCCCACCTGGATAAATAGGGCGATCTCGATCAGCGGGACGATCAGGAAAGCCAGAAAAAGCAACATGAACAGTACCTCTTGTACAAGCGGGATGCGCACGGTGGACTTGCCGGCGACACTCTCCTACATAATGACCACCACCATGTGTTACCATGGGTTCAGGCGACGAGGTCTTTATGAATTCTCCCCTCCTTCAGCTTCTGGTGCTGGCAGGCATAGCAATCTTCCTGATCCTGCGCCTCAAGAGCGTTCTGGGAACGCGTGACGGGTTCGAGGGACCGCCGCGTAGCGCAGCGCCAAGCGAGCCAGCCAATAGCGAAAAACGGCAAGGCTTCGAAGTGATCGAGGGCGGCCCCGATTACGACATCATCGATCACGTCTCCGAGGATTCCGATGCCGCCACGGCGCTGGCGGACATGAAGCGGGTGGAGCCGGCATTCAACGTGACGGAATTCCTGCAGGGATCGCGGCAGGCGTATGAGTGGATTCTCATGGCTTTCGAGCGCGGCAACCTTGACGAAGTCGCCCCCTTCCTCGCCGAGGATGTGTACGAAGCTTTTGCACAGGTCGTCGATGAACGACAGGCGCAAGGCCTGACGATCGAGGCGGAGTTTGTCGGCGTGCGGGGTACGACGCTGGATGATGCAAAGTTCGACAACGCGACAAACCGCGCAGAGATTACGGTGAAATTCGTTGGCGAGCTGATATCTGTCGTCCGCGACAGCAATGGTGAAATCATCGAGGGCAAGCCCGGCCAGTCCAAACGCCAGAAGGATACGTGGACGTTCGAACGGGTCATGGGATCCGACGACCCGAACTGGCGGCTTGTCGCGACGGGCGAATGAAAGCCCTCTTGTGGGTTGCACTCTGCCTGCTGGTCCTGGCGCCTGTCGCCAAGGCCGAGGATGTCACCCACAAGATCCTTGATTTCGACGAACTGGAAGGATGGGAATTCGACGATCACGAAGAGGCCCTCGACACCTTTCTGGTGACCTGTCCCAACCTCCGCGATCCCGATTGGCGCGCCCTTTGCGCCCTCGCCGCCAAGAAGCCCGACGCCAAGTCTTTCTTCGAGCTGTTCTTCCGTCCGGTCGTCATCGAGAACGGGAGTGCCGCCCTGTTCACCGGCTATTTCGAACCGGAACTTGACGGGTCTCTCGAACGGTCCCCGCGCTATCGGTATCCTGTCTATCGCGAGCCGCAGGTTGCCAAGACATCAAACCCCTGGCTGACGCGGCGTGAAATCGAAACCGGCGATTTCATGAGCGGAAAGGGCCTTGAGATCGCCTGGGTGGACGACCCGGTCGAACTCTTCTTTCTGCAGATCCAGGGATCGGGACGCATCCGCCTGCCAGACGGGCGGCGTATTCGGGTGGGATACGGTGGCTCCAACGGGCATCCCTATCGCTCGGTGGGTGTCGAACTGGTGCGGCGTGGCGTATACACCGCCCACCAGGTTTCCGCCCAGGTCATCAAGAGCTGGGTCAAGCGCAACCCCGACAAGGGCCGAGAGCTTTTGTTTCACAATCCGTCCTACGTCTTCTTTCGCCGGGTCGATAACGTCCCGGCGGAGCGGGGGCCGCTGGGTGCCATGAACCGGTCCGTGACGCCCAAAAGATCGATCGCGGTCGATCCGCAGTTCGTGCCGCTTGGCGCGCCCGTATGGATCGAGAAGGATGGCGAAAACGAGATGAACCGGCTGATGGTCGCGCAGGACACCGGGTCTGCCATCAAGGGGCCGCAAAGGGCGGACATCTTTTTCGGAACCGGTGACATGGCCGGGCGCGCGGCGGGCCGGTTGCGCGATCCGGGGCGGATGGTGGTGCTATTGCCCATTCAGCGGGCCTTTGCCATGGCAACGGAGCCTTACCAGTGAGCCGCCGCAAGCTTCGTCCTGACGAGCTCGAGCTCTGGCACAAGGTCGCACGGACCACCGAGCGTTTGCATCCGGACACGCCGCGGCGCGAGTTCCCGATCGAAAAACGGCAGGATACACCAACCGATCGGGAACATGTGCCCGTTAGGAAGTTCGAGATCGGAGAGACATCAAACCAGACGGCAAAACCGCATGACGTGCTGCCGGGTCTGTCGGAACGGCTTGCCGGGGCACCTGTGCGGATGGACAAGAAGGCCCATGGCCGGCTGAAACGTGGCAAGCTGATGCCGGAGGGCCGGATCGACCTGCACGGCATGACGCTGGATCAGGCGCATCCGACCCTGACCGCGTTCCTGATGAAATCGCATGCCCGTGGCCGGCGCCTTGTTCTGGTGATTACGGGCAAGGGAAAGCGCAGCGCCGATGACGGCCCCATACCCGAACGGCCCGGCGCGTTGCGCCACGCGGTGCCGCGGTGGCTTCAGTCCCCGCCGCTTGCACAAATTGTCCTGCAGATAACGGAGGCGCATGCCCGTCACGGCGGCGGCGGCGCCTACTACGTTTATCTACGGCGAAAGCGATAGTAGCGGTCGCGCGCGGGTTATGCCGATCACCATCATGACGGTGGTGAAAACGAAATATCCCGCGACCATCATGTACTGGGACTCAATCCCAATCCCGAGGTCGATGAGCAAGCCGGTTATCCCCGGCCCCACAGCCGAGCCAAAGACCATCACGGCGGCGGCCATGGCCTTGATCGTACCAAGCTTGCCCGTTCCATAGAATTCTGCCCAGAAGGCATTGGGCAGGGTCGTGTTCGCCCCCGTGGTGAGCCCCAGAAAGAAGAACCCCGCCATCATGGCCCACGTAACATCGGCCGTGGCGAAAATCGCAAAGGCCGCCACCATCGGGATCTGCATGAAAGGCAACAATCGGGGTGTCCCGAACCGATCGAGCGCCCAGCCCGACAGTACCATCGCGCAGATACTGACGGCGGTATAGAACGGGAACATCGCCACCAGTTCGACATGCGCCATTTGCTTGATCTCGGCGAAATACACCTGATGGAAGAAGAAGGCGGTGTTGAAGGCAGAAGGACCCAGTAGCGCGGGAACCATGAACCAGAAAAGGAAATGGCCGAGTGTCTGGTTGCGTGTCCAATGGCGCCCCATCATCCCCAGCGACTGCTCGGACTGTGCCCACGACTGCGGCGTGCGTTCCTGCCTCAGAAGCAGAAGCAGGAGGGGTATCCCGCACAGGGCCATGATTGCCGCGCCACCCCACAACACCCGCCAGTCATAAAGCGCCATCAAGGCCACGAAGATGAGCGGCAGCAATGCTTCGCCAGCGGCGAAGCCGAGGGTTGCGACCGAAAGGGCCTTGCCCCGGCTGGCGACAAACCACCGCGACATCGCCACCACGGCGATATGGCTCGTCATGCCCTGCCCCGTGAACCGCAACGCGAAGACGACCAGAAAGAGCCCCCACCAGACGGGGTTGAGCGCCATCGACAGGCAAGCCGCCGCCGACATTGCCAGTATCACCGGTGCTAGGACGCGAACCCGGAAGTGATCCGTAAGCCCCCCGGTCCAGACCATTACCAGCGCCGAGAGCGTCGTGCCGAGCGTATAGATCCCGCCCCACTGGCCATGGCTCAATTCGAAAGCCTCGCGGATTTGGCCGGCAAAGATGGAAATGAAGAAAGTCTGCCCGAAACTCGACAGGAAGGTCAGCAAAACCCCGGCCGTGAGCCACGGCGCGTTATCTCGGAGAAAGGCAACAATCGGCATGTCCCATTCCTCGCCCGAAATCAAAGACAAGGAAAGGGGCCGTGGCCCCTGCATGCATGACGGGCCGGTGCAGACTCCAAAGCGTGCGAAAATCGCGTCGTGTTTATTAAGGTTGACGCAAAACCATCTAAAGTATGTATAATATTTCGCATGACAGAACGCGGGATCACGCTGGACATCAAGCGAACCGATCGCAATCGCGACCGGGCGTGCAGCGTTGATATCTGCATTCCCGTCTACAGGACCGATCCCACGGCACTGATCCACCAGCTTTCACAGCAGGACGGCGCGGAAAGTGTCGCCCTGCGGATTTATGATGACGGATCAGGCGACGCGGCGCTCTCGGCTGAAATACATGCCGCGCTGGCGGAGTATCCTGGAAAGAGCTCCTTTCTCGAAGCCGCGGCCAACTGCGGACGCACGGCCGGCCGCAATGCAATGCTGAGCGTGGCAGAGACAGATTGGATCCTGCTGCTTGACAGCGACATGCGTATCGATGCGACTGATTTTCTTAGCATTTACCGCAACGCGGCGGCCGAATGCGGTGAGCCGTGCTGCATCGTCGGGGGGTTCGCCATCGATCCGGAAACGGTAGCCCCCGGCACGCAGCTGCACGCGCATCAATCAGTGCTGTCGGAATGCCTCCCGGCCATGGAACGTGCCCGCGATCCGGGCCGTTACGTATTTACATCCAACATCTTCCTGCACCGTACTATCATAGAACGGGAACAATTCGACGAAGGATTCGCAGGTTGGGGATGGGAAGACGTGGAATGGGGATTGCGTATCGCTGGGCGGTATCCCGTGGTTCACGTGGATAATCCGGCCGTGCATCTCGGACTCGACACGGCAAACGACATTCTCGGCAAGTATCGCGAATCGGCTGACAATTTTCTGCGGCTGTTGGCGGCGCATCCGCAGGCGGTCGCCCGGATGCCGCTCTATCGCTGGGCACGCCGGTTCGCTGGCATGCCGGGGCTTGGCCTGCTCGTCAACATCGCCGCAAGATGCGCCGGCGCTGATCTCATGCCGATGCGCCTGCGTCTTGTCGCGCTGAAGGTGTTTCGCGCCGGTACGTACGGGGCTGCCCTGAACGATGCAGGTCAATGATCCCTACGTGCCGGGAAAGAGCCTGCACGAACGGGTAAGGCGGAAATGGACGGCGCTGCGATCGGTCGCGCCACTCAATGGATGCCCATCGGAATTCATCCTCTCAGTCAGTTTCGATGATGTACCCCTCTCGGCCGCCACGCGGGGCGCCGATATACTGGCCAGCCACGGCATGACCGGTACATTCTACAGCGCGACGGGCTTGATGGGCGGGGCCAGCGCAAGCGGGCAGATCGCCGGACCCGATGACTTGCGGACGTTGTCGAGCCGCGGTCACGAGGTCGCCCTGCACGGTCACGGGCATCACGACATGACCCGCATGACGCCGGAGGCCGCTATCGCCGATATAAGGCGCAATCGTGATACGCTTGCGCAGATCCTGGGGGCCGCGCCCTGCCCTCATTTCGCCTATCCCTACGGGGAAACGACGATTGGCCTAAAGAAAAGGCTCCTGGCCGAGGTTCCTTCTGCCAGAGGTATCGTGCCCGGATCAAACAGGACGGGCACCGACGCGATGCAACTGGTCGCTCATGACTTGCGGATGGACGCGACGCGACTCGCCGCCGCCCGGCGGGGGATGACGCTTGCGGCGCGCACAGGCGGTTGGGTCATCCTGTTCACCCACGACGTTGCACCCGAACCGAGCCCTTACGGCGTTACCCCGCGAACACTGGATGACCTGCTGGGACAAGCCACCCGGCTCGGGGCCAGGCTGCTGCCCGTGGGACAGGCATGGACGCTGGTTTCCAGGGGTCCGCAGGAAAACGGCACAGCCTTGTGACACCCAGCCGGGACGTCACAGGACGTAACGGCTCAGATCCGCGGATTTCATCAGTTCGCCGAGATTGGTTTCGACGAAATCGGCATCGACGGTCACAGTTTCACCCGACCGGTCGGGCGCGGTATAGCTGAGTTGCTCGAACACGCGTTCCATAACAGTGTAAAGCCGCCGCGCCCCTATATTTTCGACCGACTGGTTCACCTCGGCCGCGATCCGCGCCAGCGCGGCGATGCCGTCCTCGGTAAAACTGACGGTCACCTTTTCCGTTTCCATGAGGGCCGAGTACTGCCGGGTGAGCGCGTTGTCCGTTTCCGTCAGGATGCGGACGAAATCCTCCTCCGTGAGCGCGCGCAACTCCACCCGGATGGGCAGCCGGCCCTGCAATTCGGGCAAAAGGTCGGACGGTTTCGCCAGATGGAAGGCGCCCGACGCGATGAAAAGGATATGGTCCGTCTTGACCGGGCCGTGTTTCGTCGAAACCGTCGTACCCTCGATCAGCGGCAGCAGGTCGCGCTGGACACCTTCGCGACTGACGTCGCCGCCGCGCGCGTCGGACTTGGCACAGACCTTGTCGATCTCGTCGAGAAACACGATTCCGTTCTGTTCCACCGACTCCAGCGCGGCGCGGTTCACCGCTTCGTCGTCCAGCAGCTTGTCGGCCTCTTCCCCGATCAACACCTCGTAGCTGTCGGCCACGGTCATCCGCTTGCGGGTCGTGCGCCCGCCGAACGCCTTGCCGAAAAGGTCGCCGAGGTTCATCATGCCCATCTGGCTGCCGGGTTGGCCGGGAATGTCCATCATGCCCATCGGGTTGCTCTGGTCTGCCACGTCGAGCTCGATCTCCGTATCGTCGAGCTCGCCCGCGTGGAGCTTCTTGCGGAACATCTCTCGCGTGCTTTCGCGGGCGTCATCCCCTGCGATCGCGGAAATGACCCGTTCTTCCGCGTTCTTGTGGGCGGATGCCTTGACGTCCTCGCGCATCCATTCGCGGGTCTGGGCGATGGACGTATCGACGAGGTCACGCACGATCTGCTCTACGTCGCGGCCGACATAACCGACCTCCGTGAACTTGGTTGCCTCGACCTTGACGAAGGGCGCCCTGGCGAGTTTGGCCAAACGGCGGCTGATCTCGGTCTTGCCGACCCCGGTCGGCCCGATCATGAGAATGTTCTTGGGATACACTTCCTCGCGCAGGTCGTCGGGCAACTGCTTGCGCCGCCAGCGATTGCGCAATGCGACGGCCGTGGCGCGCTTGGCGTCCCGCTGCCCGATGATGAACCGGTCAAGTTCCGTGACAATTTCGCGGGGGGTAAGGTCTGTCATGGGAGTCCCTTGGTCAGTTGGAAGGCGGCAGCCGGTCAAGCGGCAGGAACGGCAAAAGCCGGATAAGGCGCGCGCGGAACCTTTCCCACAACGCGCCGAGCACCAGCAGTACCACGCCGAGCCCGAAGATGATTGTGCCCGCGCTCTCGCCTTCGAGGATGGTGAAGGCCAGCGTCACACTGTACCCGATGGCGGCGATCAGGAAGGACCGGCGGTCAATCACGATTGCAACCACGGCGAAGAACCCGAGCACTGCCAGCAGCAAAAGGTGCGCTCCCGCGTCTGCGCGCTCCAGCAGGGTGAGTGCGAGCGTGTTCACCAAGGCGGGTGCCGCCACGATATGCAACCAGAAACCGTTTGCCGACCGTCGGGTGACGCGGTGCGGATCGCTCATGTCGAACCACATCGCCGCAAGGAAAACGAGACCCCCCAGCAATAGTGTGATCCACGCGAATGGCCCGTCAGCGGACAACAGGAACAGATCCTGCAAGGAGTCCGGCTGCCCCGCCGAGATCGCGGCAAGCAGGATCGCAACAGCAAAGAAACCCACGGCGATCATTGCCATGGCAAAAGGCACGCGGAACCGCAGCCAGAAACCGAACAGCGCCGCTGTCGTCATCATCAAGGGCCACGGCAGACTGGAATATTCCTCTCGCGCCAGCATGAAAAGCTGGCCAAACCAAGCCACGAATCCCGCACCGGCATTGGCCGCGAAGAGAATGGACAAGGCAATCGCCGGTGCAACCATGCGCCGGCGGGAGATGAAATATTCCGAAAGCAGCCAAAGCACACCCGCGCCGATTACGGACATGATCGCGACATGCGTCCGCACATCGACGGTCGCCGCTGTCATCGCGGCCCCGTTCATCGCGATCCAGCCGGTGGCGAGAATGGCCAGACCCACCACGATGAAGATCTCGTTGAAGCCCCTGAAGAGTTCGAAAGGCTCGTCTCCCGGGGCAAGGTTTTCGCGCGCACCGCGGCGGCTGTCTGCCAGACTGGCGAGGGATGCCGCCTGGGCCTCCGACAGGATGCCGGCCGAAACGCCGGCCCGAAGATCGTCCCGGCCGATCATGAGGTGATGGTTTCCACCGTCAGCTGACCGTTGGTGTAGACACAGATATCCGCGGCGATGGCCATGGCGTCCCGCGCGATTTGTTCGGCGTCCCTGTCACTGTCCATCATGCCGCGCGCGGCGGCCAGCGCGAAATTGCCGCCCGATCCGATGGCAGTGACGTTGTGCTCTGGCTCCAGCACGTCGCCGGCCCCGGTTATGACGAAAATCTGGCTGCCATCGGTGACGATCAGCATCGCCTCGAGCTTTTGCAGGTACTTGTCGGTTCGCCATTCCTTGGCCATCTCGACGCAGGCGCGCTGCAACTGGCCCGGCGTGGCCTCGAGGCGGGATTCCAGACGCTCCAGAAGGGCAAAGGCATCCGCGGTCGATCCGGCAAAGCCGGCCACGACCTCGTACCCGCCGGGCGAGAGGCGACGAACCTTGCGCGCCGAGCCCTTGATGACCGTCTGGCCGAGGCTGACCTGCCCGTCACCAGCCACGACGACCTTGCCGTCCTTCTTGACGGCGATGATGGTCGTTCCGTGCCAGCCTGGAAAATCCTTGGTCATGCGGGGCCTCCGTTCGTTCGGCTCTATATGGAAGGGGTGCGTTGGCGGTGCAAGGGCCGATGCCCGTGGCTATCCCAGCAGGTCCCGGGCCACGCGCTCGAAAAGCATAACGCCCGGCGCGATGAGGTCATCGGGAAAGTCGTAATCGGGATTGTGCAGCGCCGGATGATCGCATCCCGCGCCGAGCACGCACATCGCGGCATGGGCGAACTGGCCGAAGCGGCCGAAATCCTCCGATGCGCGCCATGGCTGGCCTTCGCAGCCATGGGGCAGACCGATCGCGTCAAGCGCCTGCCGCAGGATTGCCGTTGCCTCGGGATCGTTTTCGCAATGCAGGAAAACATCATCGAATTCATGATCGACGGTCAGCCCACATGCCTGAGCCGTCATCGAGGCAATGGACAGCGCGCGTTCTGACAGCAGGTTCATGCCGTCATCCGTGCGCGTGCGCAGCGTGGCCAATACGGTGGCCTCGCCCGGGGCGATGCCGAAGGCGGGCTCGCCCATCTGTGCATGTGTGACAGTCACAAGCGCGAAATCCGCGTCATGCAGGGTGCCGTGGCTGAGGTCGGAAAGTGCCGGCATGAGTTTACTGAGCGCGGCCATCGGGGACACCCCGCTTTCGGGGTTCGACGCGTGCGCCGCCTTGCCCGACAGCCGGAGCCGCAGCCCGCAGGATGCGCAATTGACCGGCCCCTCGACCAGCCCGACCGACCCGAGCGGCAGGCCCGGCATGTTGTGCAGCGAAAACGCATAATCCGGCGCGATCGCCGGGAACCCGGGATCCGCGATCACCGCGGCCGCGCCGGCCCCGGTTTCTTCTGCCGGTTGGAACAGCAACACTGCCCTCCCGCGGCAGGGGCGGCGGCGCGACAGGCGCCGTGCCAGCCCGGCCATGATTGCCATGTGGCCGTCATGACCGCAGTGATGCCCCTTGCCATCAACGATGGAACGGTAGTTGACCGGCCCGACGTCGTGAATGGGCAGCGCGTCGAGTTCGCATCTGAAAAGCACGGTCGGCCCGTCATCGGTGCCTTGATAAACGGCTGCGAGGCCGTGCCCCCCGAGGCCCGTCACCAATTCGTCCGGGGGATGGGCGGACAGCTCGCGCGTAATGCGCCGCGCCGTCTGCGATTCCTCGCCCGAAAGCTCTGGAAAACGGTGCAGTTCGCGGCGCAGGGCCACGAGATCGGCCATGTCCGAATTGGTCAGACTCATTTGCACACAAGACCACTGCATGGCCGAAATGGAAAGGGTGCTTGTCGGATACGGCAAGTGGCCGCGCGGCTGGCACGGGCCGGTCAATCACGGCCCGTGGCGCGTGGTTTTGCGGATCAGACGCTTTCCTCGATCCAGCTTTGCAGCGTGGCCTTGGGCGCGGCGCCGGAGCGGTTCGAAATCACTTCGCCGTCCTTGAAGATGAAAAGCGCCGGGATTCCGCGGATCCCCAGCGACATGGCCGTGTTGGGATTGGAATCGACGTCAACCTTGGCGATCTTCACCTTGCCGTTCATCTCTTCGGAGATTTCCTCCAACGCGGGCCCGATCTGCTTGCAGGGGCCGCACCATTCCGCCCAGAAATCCACCACGACAGGGATATCGGAATTTTTCACTTCGGTGTCGAACGTATCGTCGGTTACGGCAACGGTGGCCATGATCGGTCTCCCAGCAAGGTATCAGGTATCAGGCCGGGAACCTATGGAGGCCCGCGAGGCCCGTCAAGCCAGCCGGGCAGATCGCAACGCGCCGATCACCAGATCGTGCGGCAGTGGCATGAGCGTCGCGGTCCGTGTCCAAAGCAAGGCCGTCTCGATGTTACGACCGGGATAGATACAGCCCAGCGCCGCGGCATAGGCACCCATTTGCCGCAAAAGCCCCTCGGGGCAGTCATCCGCGCATGCTGGCACGGCAGCGTTGGTCTTGAAATCTATCGCCAGTACGCGAGACTGTTCCACCAAGAGCAGGTCGATAACGCCGTGGATGCGCCGGCCCCCCAACTCGTCGAGCGTTGCGCTGACCGGCACCTCCGCGAGGGTTTCCGGCGTAAAGAGCTGCATGATCTCGGGATTGCGCACGACCCCTGCCGCCTCTTCCAGCAGCGTTTCCAGCTCTTGGTCCGTCGCCGCGTCCTCACCGGTCGACAGGATGCGTGCGGTGGTCGCGGGCCAGTCGGCTTCGGGCGTGCGGGGCAACCACTCCAGCAGCCGGTGGATCTGGCGACCCCGTTTCTTGGCGGCGTCCTCATCGAGCCCCCGCTCATCCGCCAGCGCCTTTGCGCCGCCGAGCTCCGACGGGCTGAGCGTTGGCGGTGTTTCGATCGGGGCTGGCGCGGACCGGTGGAAGTGATCGGGAACAGAGGACTCCGCCCTGGGCGTGGATTGTGACGGTGTCGCCTCCAGTCCAGCCCATCCGGCCGATTCGATCCGGAGCCCGTGGCGGCCGTCGAATTCCCGCGGCCGCGCGCCAAGGCGTTCCATCCCGGTGCGGATCATCTCGTGCCAGCTGTTGCCATCCTTGCCGAGATCACCGGCCGCGGCGACGATGAGCCATTGCTCGGCCCGTGTCATGGCGACGTACAAGAGCCGGTCGCGCTCTGCCTGCTGGGCCTGTTTCGCGGCCTCGTCAAGCTCGGCCTGAAGTTGTGTCGTCTCCGTCGCCGTGGACCGCCAGAGCACAGTGTCGCCATGCCATGCCAACTGGTCGCGTATCGTGTTCGGCCGGGCCGCCGTGTCCGGCAGGATGACGACAGGCGACTCAAGCCCCTTGGCCCCGTGCACCGTCATCACCCGGATTCGATCGCCCGCGCTGTCCATCTGGCGTTTGATCTCGAGGTTGTCCGTCTCCATCCACACAAGGAAGCCTGTCAGGCTGTCCACCGCGCCCCTTTCGAATGCCATCGCCTGCGAGAGCAACGCGTCGATGCCGTCCTCGGCCTCGGGCCCGAGCCGCGCCAGCAGCCGGCGCCGCCCGTCATGCCGTGTCAGCATCCGTTCGATCAGGTCGTAGGGCCGAAGGTAATCCGCCTGGTCGCGCATGTCCCGCAAGACACCAAGCGTCAGCGGAAACTCGTCTGCGCGCTTGCGCAACTCCGCCCAGAGATAATTCTCGTCGCGGTTATGGGCGAGCCTGTAGAGCTCGGCCTCGCTCCATCCCAGCAACGGGGATCTCAGAACCGAGGCGAGCGCCAGATCGTCCTCGGGCGTGGCGAGGAATGACAAAAGCGCCCCCAGATCCTTGACCGCCAGTTCTCCGCCCAGCCGGAGCCTGTCGGCGCCCGCAACGGGCAGTCCGAGCGTCTTGCACTCCCGGATGATGTCGTGAAACGTGTCCGACCGGCGCTGGACAAGGATCAGGATATCCCCCGCCGTGATCGCGCGGGCCTGTCCGCCACCGGCGTCGGGCAGGGGTGTCCCGATCATGTCACGGATCGCGACGGCGATGCGCCGGGCCAACAGCTTGCCGGGATTGTCCGGAGCGCGGGTATCCACCGGATCGAACCAGTCGGGGTCCTCCGCCTTGGCCGGTTTTTCCTCGACCGGCCACAGGTCTATCCGGCCGGGCATATCCTTCTTGAAGGCGACGTGCTTCTGATCCGGCGCGAAACCGCTCTGCGCGCGTCCACGGAATGTTGCGTCGACAAGGTCGAGGATCACCTGCGCCGAGCGGAAAGAGTATTCCATCTGCAGGTCTTGCAGCGGGGTTGGTGTGCGTGACAGGCGCTCGCCAAAATCGGTCTTCATCCTGTCGAATTCACGCGGATCGGCGCCCTGGAATGAATAGATCGACTGTTTCTTGTCCCCTACAACGAAAATAGTTCGCGGCGTATCGGGCCGTGCGCCGGCGCCGCTGGTGAATTCCTGCGCCAGCCTCTCGATCACCTGCCATTGCGCCGGGCTCGTGTCCTGTGCCTCGTCGACGAGGATGTGGTCCAGACCGCCGTCCAGCTTGTACAACACCCAGTCGGCCACCGTGGGATCGGTCAAGAGCTCGCGGGCGCGCAGGATCAGGTCATCGAAGTCCAGCCAGCCGCGCATTTGCTTGGCATGTTCATAGGCGGGCAGGAATATCCGGGCGAAGTCATGCAGCGCCTGGGTTCTGTGCATGGCCCGCAGCGCGAGGCGCGCGGTGCGGGCCTCCTCGACGCGGGTCATCAGGGCGTCAAGATCGGGGACAAGACCCGGAATCGTTTGGCGGCACGCTTTTGTCGGGAAAGAGCCAATCTTGGCAGAAAAAGGCTCCTTCGCGCCCGGTCCGTTCAGGAACAGGTTTTCAAGAACCGGCAGATCGGAAAATCCGGGTGTGGTGATACTGGACAGCTTTTCGGCCGCCTTCCGGTCATTGGAACTGCCCGCGGACAAGGCCGAGACGAGTTCGCGCAGCAAATCCCCCTCTCCGCCAAGGAACACGCGGTTCTCGATCATTGTCTCGTCGAGCCCGGGCGGCTGCCCGAACATTTCCGCGATGTCGCCGGCCGAGAGAGGTCGCGCGAACGCCGCTTTCTGCCGCACGATCTCGGCGGTCAACTCGTCAAGGGTTGAACCGGTGTGATGCCATGCCAGCGTCTCGATAGCCTGGGCGCCCGTGCCCGCCGCGATCTTTTCCACCACCTCGGCGCGCAACAGCTTTGCCGCGCGGTCCTCCATTTCGGTAAAATTCGGCGTGACGCCCGATTCCAGTGGAAAGCGTCGCAGCACCGCGCTGCAGAACGAATGGATCGTCTGTATCTTGAGCCCGCCCGGCGTTTCGATCGCCTTGGCGAACAGGCGGCGTGCGTCGTTGAGTTTTCCCGGTCCGTCTTGCCAATCCTCTCCAAGGTTCCGCAGCGCCATGCCGAGCGCCTCGTCGTCCAGCATGGCCCATCCGCCGAGGCGGTCGAACAACCGGTTCTGCATCTCCGACGCGGCGGCCTTGGTGTAGGTCAGGCAAAGGATATGTTGCGGATCGACCCCGTCCAGCAAAAGCCGGGCCACCCGGTCCGTCAGGACCTTTGTCTTGCCTGAGCCCGCATTGGCCGAAAGCCAGGTGGAGCGGTCGGGGCGCGCGGCCGTGATCTGGCGCAAGCTGGCGTCGTCACGCGCCATCAGCCCACCTCTTGCGGATCGGGAGTGTCGGTGATGTCCCATTCGCCGAAGCGTGCGAGGTGGTCATAATCGCCCGAATCCTTGACCGTTCTGACGGCCCGCCGCGCGGTATAGCCGCGCTGCCGCGACATGTAGGCCGAGACAAGGGCCTGCAATTCGTGCCATACCTTTTCGGGCGGATCAGTGTCTAACGGCGCTTCCTGCTCCATGGCGCCGCCGCCGAGACCGATGAAAACCGCCCGTCGCACTTGCGATGGCGGCAGCTCGCCGAATCCCGCCTGCATCGCCATGGCGGCTTCCAGCAGCAGTTGCTTGTCGAAATGGCGTTGCTCCTTCTGGCTGGGGGCGGTTCCGGTCTTGTAATCGTAAAGATGCAGTGCGCCGTCAGGATCGACATCGATGCGGTCGGCCTTGGCCGTAAGGGAAAACCCATGTTCGGGGAGTTCCGCGCGGCCGCGCACCTCCAGATGCGCGGGTTGTGCAATGCGGCGCCGCGCCCTCTCGCCGTCGATGAAGCGATCGGCAACACGCTCCAGCCGCGCCCGCCACAGGGCGCGCGTTTCCGCCCATGGGACAGTGTCGGCCAGTACGCTGTCGGCCACGTCCATGAGATGTGCGCGGGTCAGCAGCTCGGGGTCGTGGCGCGTGTCGTCAATGAAATTCTCGAGGATCCCGTGCACGACGGTTCCGCGCAAAAGGGCGTCGGGGACCTTCATCAGGGGATCTATCGGCCTGAGTTTGAGGACGTGCCTGGCGTAAACGGCATAAGGATCCCGGATCAGCGTCTGGATCCGCGTCACGGGGAGTTCGCGCGGCCGCGCCTCCAACGGCGGGCGCGGCGAAGGGCGTGTTTCCGACGCCACGGGCGTAACTGCCTCAAGGTCCTGGGCATAGCGGATCCAGCTGTCGCCCCGCCCCCGCATGGCATCCAGCGCAGTCTTTCCGCCTTGTTCTGGAAGGCCGTTGAGAAGGTTGCACAGGCGGTTGAGCCAGCGGGAGGGAACGGTTTCGGCGTCATCGCTCCGCACGGAGCGCGTGATCCAGACTTCGGGGGCGAGCAGGGCCTGCTGGAAATCGTGCGCCGAAAGACCGATGTTCCGTTCGGGAAGCAATAGCCCGGCCTGGTGACGAAGAGCGCGGTTCAACCACGGGTCGGGCGCCGGTGCTTCGGGCCAGCTGCCTTCGTTCAGCCCGGCGAGGATCAGCATGTCCGCGCCGTGGACACGGGCCTCCAGCGTTCCCCAGATCAGGATTTCGGGGTGCGGTTCGACCGGATTGCGCACCTGCGCTTTCGACAGGACTGCGTGAAACAGGCTGGCATAGTCGCGCGCGGTCATCGTGCCGCCATGTGTGGCATTATCGGCAATGTCAGAGACTGTTTTTCGCGCTTCCTGCCCAGCCTCGCCCGCCCACAGACCGCCGGTGCCAGCACCCGTTGCCCCTGACGCGATGCGCTCGGCCAGTGCCATGTGCCGCGTGACGTGATCCCTCAGCGCGACCTCGCCCTCGACAAGTTTTCCAGCGAAACAGTCGATCACCCAGTCGATCCAATCGGGGGCAAACGGGTCCTTGCCATGATCCGCCCAACGGCGCAGATCGACGGGTTGCGGATAAGGCGGGCCGTGCCGGCGCAAATGCAGTTCGAGATCCCGTGTGAGCCGCAGGTGGGGGCCGCGATGCGCGTCGCCGTGAGCGAACGGGTGTTTCAGCAGCGTCAGCAGGAGTTCCGCGGATAGAGGCTGATGAAAGAGTTCAGCGACATGCCGCAGGAATCGTCCCGGCGGCGACAGGTGGAGCGGCATGCCGGCACTGTCATCGGGCACGATGTCCCATCTGTCCAATGCTGCCGTGACCTGCCGGCTCAACGAGCGGTCGGGGGTGATCAGCGCCGCCGTCTCACCGTTTTCCGCCGCGTCGCGCAGGCGCATCGCGATGGTCAGCGCCTCGAGCCGGGTTGACGGTGCCTCGACAAGGGTCATGTCCGCCGTCGCCCCGGCGATGTCGTTCAGCCCGGGCCCGTCGCGCAACCATTGGTCAGTGACCGGCGCAGGCCGCAACGCCAGCGAAACGAGCCGGTTTCGTGCCGGATTGGCCGGACGGTCGGCCGTCCACGGACGCACGTGCCCGGGAGACAGATCCAGCGCCCTCATGAACGCGGCAAACCGGTATTGCGGATGGTCCTCGCCCGTCATCGCGTCGTCAAGCTGGGCCCAGACATCCGCGGGCATGTCTGTGTCGAAACCGGGCAGGACGACCGCCCCCTGCGGCAGCCGGGCCACCGCACGCATCAGCAGCTGCGTCGCCCCGCGGGAGCCTGTGGAGCCCGCCACGATGACGGGATGTTGCGGGGGGTCGGTCTGCCATCGGGCGCTCAGCTGCTCGACGACCATGCGCTGGCGGGTCTCGACGTCCGGTATCGACCTTCTGTCATCGAAGTAGTGACGGACAATGCCCAGAAACGCCCGTATGCGTTGCCAATGACCCGACTGGTCGCTCACGTCGAGCGCATCGATGACATCGGGCGAGACGCCTTCGCCATGCATCTCGTCCATCAGCGCCGCAAGGCTGTCGGAAAGATCATAGAGCGACGCGCGCGGCGCGATGTCCGGCTGCTGATCCAGTAGCGCGGAAACCAGGCGCAAGATTTCGAATCGCCGCTGCAAGGGCGGGACCGGCCCCGGGATATCCGTGAGGTTCCATTTGTCGCCGAGATCGGTGACCAGCCCGATACGCGGCAAAAGGCGCGGCGGCCCCGCGTCGAAGAGTTTGCGGATACGCCGCGCCATGCGCCGCGTGTTGACGATCAACTGTACCCGCGCAAGCGCCTCTGGCGGTTTGTCCCGTTGTCGTTGCAATAGCCCGTCGACGAGCGCCCGTGGAAAATCCACGCCGGGCGGCACGCAAAAAACACGCGGATGCTCCGACAACTCAAACATCGCCCGATTGAAGCATGTCCTCGGCCAGTTCGATACCCTCGGGCCGGCCCACGTCACACCATTTCCCTGGGTACGTGGCGGCATGGAGACGGCCGCGCTCAAGCATTCCGTCCCATACCCTGTTGAGTGAAAATGCCGCCGCATCGATATCATGGAGCCGGTCCGTGCGGATTATCTGCACACCGGTATAGACGGCGCCCGGGCCACGCCGCGCACGGCCGTTTGCATCGACCGTGAAATCACCGTCGTCGACATGTCCGACGGCGTTTTCCGTAACTATGCAAAGCAGAAGCGCGTCCATCTTCGCGGGGGCCCATAGCCCGGCAAGGTATTGCAGGGGGTTCGGTCCCAGCCATATGGCGTCGGAGTTCATGGTGAAAACGGGACCCCCGCCCAGAAGCGGCAATGCCGCGCGCAATCCGCCGCCGGTATCCAGGATGCGTGGCTGTTCCTCTGACAAGATCACCTCGCTGGCGGCGAGATGGCGACGGATCGCCTCTGGCTTGTAATGGACGTTGGCAACGATCCGCTCCGCCCCGAAAGCACGCGCGTGTTCCAGAGCATGATCGATCAGCGGCCGACCGGCCACCTCGATCATCGGTTTCGGCCGATCGGCAGTCAGGTTGCCCATTCGGGTGCCGAAACCCGCGGCAAAGATCATGACTGATCCGGGACCGTTGCGCATTGATCTTTCAGCCTTTGAAGAAAACTCGGGGTCGGTGTGGGCAGATCGTTCAGGACGAGGTCGCGGAGCCCGGACAGCGCCGGATGGGCAAGGTCACGCTCCAAGAGCGCCCAGACCCTCGGGATCATGTCGACATAGTGGGCCTTGCCGTCGCGCAGGCAAAGCCGCGCGAACACGCCGAGTATCCGCAAGTTTCGTTGTGCGCCAAGGATGTAGTAGGCGGCGCGGAAGCCGGCATCGTCCAGTCCGGTCGTTTCGACGTAGCGCCGCAGCATCGTCTCCTCGGTCGCGGGGTGCACGTCGCGCCGCGCGTCCTGAAGCAGCGAGACGAGGTCATAGGCCCGGTGTCCTGCCATGGCGTCCTGGAAATCGAGCAGCCCGACCCGCGCCGTCCCCGTCCGGCCGGGAAGCCAGATAAGGTTCTCGGCATGATAATCCCGTTGGACAAGAACGGCATCTGGCCCGAGTCGGGCCAGAACAGGCTCGAATTCCTGGCAGAAGCGGGCTGATGACTCCGGCGCCTGGTGGCCGGCGCCGCCATGTTGGTACCAATCGTAGGCCAGGGCCGAGAGTTCCGTCATCAAGCGGCTGTCATAGGTTGCCAGCCCCGGGGGCGGAGAATGTGCATGCAGTTCCGCAAGAAGATCGGTTGCCGCGGAATAGAGACTGTTTTCCATCTCCGGCGACCGTTCCAGAACGCGGGCGAAGAGGTCATCTCCCAGATCTTCCAGAAGCAGGAGGCCCGCCTGCGTGTCACGGGCAAGGATGCGCGGCACGCTGAACCCAAGCCCGGCGAGGAATTCATCGATCCTTATGAACGGGCGCACATCTTCGCCGCGGTCGGGCGGTGCGTCCATGAGCACGGCCCGGGCACCGGTTTCCGGGTCGGTCAGACGCAGGTAGCGGCGGTTGGACGCATCGCCGGCAAGCATCGCGGTATCTGCCGAGCCCCATCCGGCCCGCGCGACAAATGTTCTGATCAATCCGCTACGTTCAACCATGGAACAACTCCTCCAGCCGGCGGTGCCACTTCTCGGCAGTCCATGAGAATGTCACGTCCCGTTCCAGCTCTGGCCCTGGGCAGTGAAGTGTGACCAGGAGCGCGTTTCCCGGCCGTTCCTGACCCAGCCTGTCCGGCCATTCCACAAGGCATATCGCCGACTCGAAGGCGTCGAACAAGCCCAGCTCTTCCAGCTCGGACACGTCGGTGAGCCGGTAGAGATCCGTGTGCCAGATCTCGCTCTTTCGGCCCAGATATGCCTGCACCAGCGTATAGGTGGGGGAGGGAACGTCCTCTGCCACGTCCAGTAGCGCGAGGATCACGCCGCGGGCGAAATGCGTCTTGCCGGCACCAACCGGACCCTCCAGCAGAACGGTGTCGCCCGGCTCCAGAACTCTGGCAAGCGCGGTGGCCAAGGCATGCGTGGCCTCGGGGCTGTCACATCGGAGTGTCCGGGTCTGTTGTGGCATGGGGCGACACTACACGCGTCGCCGCGGCCTGCAACTGCCAAGACGCTCAGGCGAGTTCCTTCGCACTCAGCCGTGACAGGCTGAGCATGACGGCGCCGCCGGGCAAGGCTTCCAGCCGGCAACGCGCCGACGCATGTGGGATAACGACCTCGCGTCGCTCCTTGGGCAGATCGGTGCCGGCCATGGCCGACTCCGCCCAGTGCGCGATGGAAGGAAACTTTGTTCGCACGGTCCCGACGATCTGTTCGAACGTCGTGTCCGTCAGGCGGGAGTCGGGATCGAAATCAAGCAAATCCTGAAAGTTGCGATTGCAGAACGCCAGAACGCCATCGGCCCCGAACACGGCGATCGCCTCCTCGATACGGTCGAGCAGCGCCTGGTGCATCCCGAGCTGGTTGCGGGATCTGCGCGTCATCGACACCTCGTCGGATATGTCCTCGATCAAAAAGGCCACGGCCCCGTCCGGGTGCGGCCGGCCCGTGACGCGGTAGGTGAGCCCGCTGGGCAGGCTCCAGGTTTCACAGTAGACCGTTGCCGAGGCGGTTTCGATCATATCGTTGATCTGTCCGCGCCAGGACGGGTAATTGCGCGGCTCCGGCAGGACGTTGCGGTTTCGCAACTGGTCGAAGAAATCCAGCAAACCCGGCCTGCCGCTGAGGAACGCGGCTGAAAGTCCCGTGAGGTCGACCATGGCCGGGTTGAACAGCACGAGCTGCCCGGACCGGTCGAAAACCGCCAACCCGGTATCAAGATCGGCAAATGTCTTGGTCAGGGTCTGGATGAAGGTATTGCGCACTGCGTCGGCCTGCATCACCCGGGTCGTGTCGGCCGCATGGACCGCCAGGAGACCATGCGCGGCGGAAACCGTTACCTCGAAAGTCCGTGAGCCGATACGCACGGGCCGTGACTGCGCGTCTTGTGCATGCTGCGCGGCCGCCAGCACTGCCTCGCGTTCCTCGCCGCCCAGGGCTGCGAAAGCAGGGTTCTGCCAGGTCATGGTTCCTTCGGCGTTTACCAGGCACATTGCGATCGGCGCAGACTCCACCGCGTGTTCAAGCGACGCCTTTTCCGAAGCGGCGATCAGCGCGTCGTGCCACCGCGCTGGCGATGGCGGCTTGGGTTCGTGCAGTGTCACCAGATGGCGTCCTTCGCAGGCCGAGAGGCTGAGCACGCCCCCGTCGCCGGCGGCAGCGGGGTGAAATACCGCCTCTTCCGACGATGTTGCCGACGGCAGTTTTTCAGGCAGGCCCGGGAACCGCTGGCCAAGCCACTCGCGAAGATCGCGCCATGTCTCGTATGTGGGCGTCGATGTGAAGCAGCCTGAGGCCTTGCCATGGTCGGTATCTATGATCGTTTCCCCGTTCAGGAGGAACGTGCTGGTCAGTTTGGGCGCGTCGCATTCATCGGGGCGGCTGACGGGGGTCGGCGCGGTGCGGATCAACAACCAAAGAAAACCGCCGGCCACGCCGCCGGCCAGCAAGGCCGCCACCGGCAGCCACGGGAAGATTTCCATTCCGGTCCTCCTGTCAGTGACACCGGGAGCGTGCTTGCACAGGGTTAACGGAACCTTAACGAACCCGTATCGGTCTATCCGGCGATCGGCCGGTTTTCCTCGATGGCTGCGCGGCCGGAACCTGTCTCTGCCTCGATGATGGCGCGCGGCCATGTCACCTCGACGATGGCGCCGGTGCGGCGCGCGCGCTTTTCACTTTGGCGATACATGTCCTCTCCGTTGGCAAAGCTCAGGGCGGCCCCCGTCCGTTCCAGCAACGTCTTGGCAATGAACAGCCCCAGCCCCATGCCTTCGTACTCCGGGCGGCGCGGTTCGCCGGTCGCCGCGCGGCGGCGAACGAACGGGTCCCCGATCCGACCAAGCAGATGCGGAGGAAAGCCATGCCCATCATCCATGATCCGGACCGTGACATGATCCTCTGACCAGGTGCTCTCGACCCAGACGGCGCCGCGTGCAAAATCCACCGCGTTCTGAACGAGGTTCCGCAGGCCGTGGATCACCTCCGGCCGGCGGAACACGACAGGCTGGCTGTCCGTGCTGCCCTCTGCCGGGGCGTGCTCGAAATGGATTTCCTTGCCGCGATCCGCATGGGGGTCGGCGGCTTCCTCGACGACGGCCGAAAGCGGTGCGCGGTGCAGGTGCGTGTCGTCCTTGCCGGCGCGGCCCATGGATCTCAGGATGTCACGGCATCGGTCGGCCTGGTCGCGTATCAGGACGGCGTCATCGCGCAGGTCGGCGTGATCCGACAATTCCTCGGCCAGCTCGGAACTCGTGAGCTTGATGGTCGCCAGCGGCGTCCCCAGCTCATGCGCGGCCGCGGCGACGACGCCGCCGAGATCGGTCAGCTTCTGTTCGCGTGCCAATGCCATCTGAGTGGCTTGCAGCGCCTCGGACATCGCGTTCATCTCGGTGACGATCCAGCGTGAATAGACCCCGAGGAATACGACGGCGATGACGATGGCGACCCAGTTGCCGAAGAGAAAGATCTCGGGCATGCGCAGGACGAATCCCTGTTCGCTGCGCAAAGGCACGTGAAAGGGGATGAGAAGCGACACGATGACGATCGCCGTCAGCCCGAGAAAGGCCGTGGAGCGTGACGATATGGCAGAGGCTGAAACCGTGACCGGCCCGACGATCAGGATCGAGAACGGATTGTGCAGCCCCCCCGTCAGGTAGAGCAGAAGACCCAGCTGAAGCATGTCGAACAAGACGACCATCAGCGTGCCCCGCTCCGAAAGGCGCTTGTTCTCGGGAAAGACCAAAGAGGCAAAGAGGTTGCTGATGACCGCGACGCCCACGACGAGGAAACACAGGCCGATCTCGAGATCGAGGTCATAGAGGCGCTGGGCCGCTATCAGGGCCGAAACCTGCCCGATGATGGCCCACCATCTGAGCAGCACCAGCGTGCGCAGCCGGATCCAGTTGTTGTCATGCGCGGCGGATCGCCCTGGTGTCATATCCGTCATGGCGACATCGCGTTCCGTTGCAGTTTCCCAAACCGATGTTAGATGTGCGTCACGTCCAAACGTAACCCACTCTCGGTACACGCCCATGACCCGCAAAACCACGATAACCGTCGTCGCAACAGCCCTGATCGTCCTGGCGGGCGCGATAGGCTGGATAAGCCTGCGGGGCGGGCCCCCGGACAAGTTCGCCGAATGCCGGTCGGGCCGTATCGCGGGCGGTTCGGCGGAAATCGGCGGGCCTTTCACGCTGGTCAGCGAAACCGGCGAGACGGTCACGCAAGAGGACGTCATCGACCGACCGGCGCTGATCTACTTCGGCTATACCTTCTGCCCCGATGTGTGTCCGCTCGATGTTGCGCGCAACGCCCAGGCGGTCGAGATCCTCGAGGAACGCGGGCAGATGGTGAAGCCCGTGTTCATCTCGGTCGATCCTCGGCGTGACACCCCCGAGGTCGTGGATGATTTCACCGCCAACATGCACCCCCGGATGCTCGGGCTTACCGGCAGCCCCGAGCAGGTCAAGGCGGCGAGCCAAGCCTACCGGACATTCTATCAGGCGCAGGACACAGATGACGAGTACTACCTTGTCGATCATTCCACGCTGACCTACCTCGTATTTCCGGAGACCGGGTTCGCAACATTCTTCCGCCGGGATGCCAGCCCCGAGGAGATGGCGGACCGCGTCCAGTGCTTTCTCGAGGCGCGATAACGGTCCTGCGATGGTTTGACGCATAACCGGTCGCGGGCTAGAACCGACCGGCGCACCACGGAGCGTAGTCAATCAGGAGGTGGCGCATGGCCGCACCCCACCCGGAAATCGGCGCAGACAAGTCGCTCTTGTTGGTGGACGACGACGAGGCCTTCCTCAGGCGTCTGGCCAAGGCCATGGAGAAACGCGGCTTCGACGTCGAAACAGCCGAATCCGTCGCGGCCGGGCGTGCCATCGCGACGGCCCGCCCACCGGCTTACGCCGTCTGCGACCTTCGGCTGGAGGACGGCAACGGGCTGGATGTCGTGGAGGTCATTCGGGAGAAAAGGCCCGATGCGCGCATCGTCGTTCTGACGGGGTACGGCGCCATCGCCTCGGCCGTCGCGGCGGTCAAGATCGGGGCGACCGACTATCTTTCCAAGCCGGCCGATGCCACCGATGTCACCAACGCGCTGCTGGCTACCGGCGACGATCTGCCCCCGCCCCCCGAGAACCCGATGAGCGCAGACCGCGTGAGATGGGAGCACATCCAGCGGGTCTACGAGCTGTGTGACCGCAACGTTTCGGAAACGGCGCGGCGGCTCAACATGCACCGGCGCACTCTCCAGCGGATTCTCGCGAAGCGGTCCCCAAGGTAAAGCGGGCGGTCTGGTTACCCGATCTGGCCCATCAGCTCGGCGTGGCGCGCCATGTATGCGGCGCGCGTCTCCCTTGGCGGGCGCAAGAGCAGCCGCAGCCCGGCGATGGTTTCGGGGGCGGGCTGTCCGAAAAACCGGTTCGCTTCGGCCTCGGTAAAGCCGGCGATCTCGGTTGCCTCCATCCATGCGCTGATCCTGTCCGCCTTCTTGATCTGGCGCTTGACGGACCGGGGCAGAACGGCCGGCAGCCCGAAGCGCATGTGGATGGCCGCCGCGAGGCGGCGGTCAAGCTCCTCGTATCCAGGGCCGACCGCCGACTTGACCGGTGAAATCAGGTCACCGATCACGTATTCGGGGGCATCGTGCAACAATGCCGCCAAGCGCCATTTCGCGGGGGCCCGCGGTACGAGACGGCCATAGAGGCTCTCGACCAAAAGGGAATGTTCGGCAACCGAGTAGGCGAACTCGCCCACGGTCTGACCGTTCCAGCGCGCGACAAAGCCAAGGCCCCTGGCGATGTCCTCGATCTCGATGTCGACGGGCGTCGGGTCCAGCAGGTCGAGCCGACGGCCCGATAGCATCTTTTGCCAGGCACGGGGTTTGGCCATGATCAGCTCCTGCCGGGGGGTCTCGACCCCGTGTTTGTGTCGTCAAGGCCTGCGGGTTTCAAGTTCTTGCGCCTGTGCATTGCCGAAATCGCGGCCCGGTGCTATCTGCGGCGCAAACCGTATTGCAAGGAGCCGTTTCATGGCCAAGGACTACCTCGTCAAGGACATCACGCTTTCGGCCTTTGGCCGTCGTGAGATCGAGATTGCGGAGACGGAGATGCCGGGTCTCATGGCGCTTCGTGAGGAGTATGGCGGATCGCAGCCGCTGAAGGGGGCGCGGATCGCGGGGTCGCTTCACATGACGATCCAGACGGCGGTTCTGATCGAGACGCTTGTTGCGCTTGGGGCCGAGGTG
>NZ_JBISDG010000004.1:0-27500 GCF_044472985.1 Roseovarius salis
ATAGGACGCCGACCAGTCCTTGTTCCGCGTCGGGTGGTTCGAGCCGTCGTAGTCGACGAGGTATGGCGGGTCGGTGGCGAACAGGATCGCCCGCTCGCCGTTCATCAGGCGGCGCACGTCGGCAGCGCTGGTGCTGTCGCCGCAGAGCAGGCGGTGCTCGCCGAGGATCCACAGATCGCCCGTCCGCGAGGCGGGATTGCGCGGCGGTTCGGGGATGGTAACCGGAGGCACGGAGCCCCCGGCGCCACCTTCTTCTTCACCGCCCCCGTCCGGATCGAAGGCCAGCAGCTTGTCCAGTTCGCCGTCGGAGAAGCCGACCAGCGACAGGTCGTAGTCGTCCGCGAGAAGGTCCTGCAGCTCGGCCGACAGCAGCGCCTCGTCCCACGTCCCGAGTTCGGTCAGCTTGTTGTCAGCCAGACGATAGGCCCGCCGCTGCGCCTCGGTCAGATGCGCCAGCACGATCACCGGCGCCTCGGTCAGTCCGAGATGCTCGGCCGCCAACACGCGGCCATGGCCCGCGATCAACTCGCCGTCCTCGGCCACCAGGCACGGCACGGTCCAGCCGAACTCGGCCATGCTCGCGGCCAGCTTCGCGATCTGGTCCGCCCCGTGCTGCTTCGCGTTGCGGGCATAGGGCTGGAGCCTGGCCAGTGGCCATTGCTCGATCCGCTCGGGGGCGAAGGCGAGGGTCATGCGTGATCCTGTCGATGCTGTTCGCGCGGTGGCGCTGGCCGCGCTGGACTCCCGCGGCCCGGACTCCACCGGGGTGGATACCCTGGCTTCCGGCCGGACTCCGGCATCCGCGGGGTATCCACCCCGGGCGGCCGGTCAGGTGTTTGATTTTACGAGGGTTTCAGGTTGTCGCGGGTGGACCCTGGACTCCGGTGGCTTCCCAAAAAATCGGCCCTGTCGCTGGCGACATTTCGCGCCACGCCCGCCAGCATACGATGTCGCCAGGAAGGACCCGCGAATCCGGCTGCAAGGGCTGGTGGGCGGCGGACAGCGGCCCGCAAGGAAAGGATAGGCGCCTTTCCTTTTCTAACGGCCCCGCCAACGAAAGGATGGTTTTGCCCGGGACCGCGCCGCGCGCGCCTCTCCCGAGTATACCCCGTTTGTAGCCCGGCAAAGCCGTTTCTGTCCCATCGAAAAGTGTCCGCCGGACACCTTACCCGGTGGCGCGACCTCTTACGCGCCACCGGCCAGTTCGATCACGCGCCGCTTGGAGAGGTTGCGATTGAACCGCCGCTTGTTGAGCGTCAGCGAGATCACGCAGAGCCCGTAGAGCCAGTGCTGGTGGGCGGCCGAGCGTTGCAGTCCGACCGTCCAGCAAATGGTCTTCCACCGCTCGCCGTAGGCCTTCATCCAGACGATCTTGCCGTCGTCAGGATCGAGGCAGGCGGTCCAGGTCAGCGTCTCCTCCATCCGGCTGATCGCCTGCGGCGAGGGCAGCACGCGCATGGGCTTGGGCTCCTGCCCCACCTTGTCGGCGAAGCTGTGGACGATCTCGGGCCAGGTGCTGAAGTAGCCCTGCCGTCGCGGCTCGGGCAGGCGCTTGAGCACGAAGGCCGCTTCGGCGAGACGGGCCTCGACGAGGGACGGGGTCCACTTATCCATGGTCGCCTCCCCGGCCTTCCTGCTGCGGCCCGTAGAGCTTGTCGCCGAGCTGGCGGAGCAGTTCCCGCTCGGGCCATGTCAGTCGCTCGTCATCGAGGGCGACGGCCAGGACGCGCTGCTCGCGCCAGCCGTCACGCTTGACCTGTTCCGGATCGCGGCGCTGGCCGCCGTAGCCCCTGGGGTGCCACCTCATTGCACACCTCCTTCCGTCTCGATCGCCCAAAGCAAAATCGCGATGGCGTCGGCCTCGTTGTCGTCGGCCGGCGTAAAGCCCCGGGCCTGCGCCGCCGCGATCATCGCGGCCTTGTTCGCGTTGCCCTTGCCGGTGGCGTGGCGCTTGATCGTGCCGACGGGGACGCCCTGATAGGGGACGCCCCGCAGCTCGGCCCAGGCGGTCAGCGTGGCCATGAGCCCGCCATAGACATGGGCCGCATCGGTCGCCGCGTGGCGGCGGACCTCCTCGAACCAGATGCTCGCGATCGGCCCGCTCAGGCGGTCGAACTCCGAGAGCCAGTTGGTGAAGCGCAGGTATCGCATCCCGCCCCCGTCGAAGCGGCCGGGGCGGAAGCTGGCCGTGCCGCTGAGGATCATCCCGTCCGCGTCACGCAGCGCCCATCCGGTGGTGGTGCCGAGATCGAGGGCCAGCACGGGGCGCCCGGAGGTCGACCGGACGGGGTGCATCGGTTGGGCGTCGGTGACGGCGGTTGCGGATGTTGAAAGGTTCATGGCGACGATCTCCCTTGCGATGGACGGGGTGGACGGGGGGCATCGGCAGCACGCGCGCGTGAAGCCCCGGGGGGTGGGAGTGGAGAACCCGCCTTGCGGCGTTCTCCCCACCCCCGAAGGGGGTGGCTTTCACCCCCACAACTTCGGATGACCCGTAAGGGCCTGCGAAAATTGAGAATTTCGAAGTTGGGAAGCCCGTTGAGCGCCTGCGCTTTCCCAACTTGAAGCTGCGCAGTCGGGCGGGCTCCGTCGCAATGGCGCGCAGGGAGTTGGGAAAACCCTTCCCAACTTGAACCTGCGTGCCGGGCCGAAGCCGCGCGGGCCGGTGCGCAAGCAGTTGGGAACGGCATTCCCAACTCTCCCAACTTGAAGCTGCGTGGTTCTGCGCAGGGCCGATCCGTCATGCCTCGACCTCCGGATAGACCCAGACGGCGGGGTTCTCGACGGGCAGCGCGGCGCCGCTCTGCGGGCATTTGTAAGTGCTGGGCAGGACGGGGATGCGCGCCGGGCGGACCTCCCCGGTCTCGGGGTCGACCTCCTCCGCGCCGGTCGGGAACACCATGCCCTCGACGCAGAGATAGCCGAACCGGGAGGTGGAGCGCGGCAGTCCGAACGGGCTGCCGTCACGCACGAACTTGATGTCGCCCTTCGTGGCGAGCACGCCGATGCGGTCGCGGATCGTGTCCTTGCCGCCCAGACCCGCCTGGTTCTCGTAGCTCTCGGCGAAGCTCAGCGCGGTGTAGAGCTTCCCGCGCGACGCCTCGTCGAGCAGGAGCTGGAGGATCACGTCGCGCTTGCGCAGCCGCTCGGCGTCGAGCTTCTCCCCGAAATCGCGGCGCACGATGCGCTCGCCCGAGGGGTCGAGCTCCACCCATCCGCCGTCGCGCTTGTCGATCAGTTTGGCGGGCAGCGCGGGTCCGTTGCGCAGCTCGATCTCGAGGCGCCGCTCGGGGCGCTCCTCGTCGGGGCGGTGCAGGATCAGGCCGGAGGTGTAGAACCCGCGCAGCGCGCTCGCCCCGGAGAGCGCCAGGAACGGGTCCTCGCGCAGCTGGGTCTTGCCGAGCTTGCGCGTGTGGTGGGCGAGGATCACGCCGCAATCGGAGTTGACCGCCTCGCGCAGCGGCTCGACCCGTTCCTGCAGGAAGAACATCATCGCGGCGTTGTCGTTCTCGCCGCCGCCATCCGGGCCGCCGTCGAACAGATTCCGGATGGGGTCGATGCAGAGGATGTCGACTGGCGGATCGCCAAAGGCGCCCTGGACCGCATCGATCACGGGCGGCAGGCCGTTGGCATCGAGCAGGAGCTTGAGCTTGGGCGTGGCGACGAACCCGTCGCGCGCCGCGGCGAGCAGATGCGGCGCGAGCCGCAGCGCCTGCAGGCGCTCGCGCAGGTAGTGATACTGGATCTCGGCCTGCAGGTAGAACACGCGCAGCGGCCGGGGCGGCGCAAAGCCGAGGAAGGGGGCACCGGCCGCCATGTGCACGAGCCAGGAGATCAGGAAGTCGCTCTTGCCGACCTTGGGCGCGCCGCCCAGCACCATCAGACCGCCGGGCGTGAGCACGCGCGGGGCGATGATGTCCTCGGGCATCGGGCTCGTGTCGTCGAGCAGCGCGCCCAGCGTGAAGGCCTCGACCAGCGGGGCGTGCCGTGCGGCCTGCGGCGGGCCGTTGCGCTCGACATGCAGCGCCCAGAGCCGCTCGGTCTCGCGCGCGAGGCGGTCAAGCGGCCAGGACGGGCGGAGCATCGCGGCGTTGTAGCCGCAGATCGCCTCCCAGCCCTCGGGCCCGGACAGGCGCCCTTCATGCACCAGCCGCAGGAAATGGCCGATGGCCGCGCTGGCCCCCTGAAACCGGGTCCAGTCATCCGCACCCGCCGCGCGGACCGGGCTCGTAAGGACCGCGTCGATGGCGGGCTTGTCGCCCGGCGCCGCGGCGGTGCCCGCGACGGTGTCCATGGGCGGCATTGCCGCCACGGCCTCGGCGAACTCGGCCAGATCGACCTCGTGATCGGCCTGCTCGGCAATGCGGACGAGGCGCTGGAACCCGCCCTTGTGGTAGACGCTGCCGGCGACGCGGATGGGCTGGTGGACATGCTGCTAAGTGCACAACAATTAGTAAGTGCGTAGGAATACGCTCCTGCATCTTGATCCAGGTGGTCCTTGCCCCCATACTAAACGGTGCTCAGATCAAAAGGGGTGACGCACATGTTTAAGATTGAAGGCTTGGACAAGCTGCAGCGCGATCTGCAGAAAGCACAGGATGCATTGAGCGAACTTGATGGAGAAATCGGAAGTGTGTCCTTCGATTCTGATGATCCCGCGAGTATTGACGCCGCAATCACATCGATGGAGAAGCTGATCGATAGCAAGCTTGCTGGCTTTGAAGATAGCGATATAGTGAGCTCTCTCGCAGAACAAATGAAGGAACAGTATCGCACCGCCATTTTGGAGAAAGCCGCCGAAGCACGGATCAAGGGTGATGAATGACTGGCTCCCACGGTCTCTTTAAACAGATTAATAACACGCTTCTCGACCTCCAGCAGTCTGATCTTCAGTCGTATCCTGCTCAGATTAAACGGCTGGGACGACTACTTCAGCATGAAGACCTGCAGCCATTTGTTTCAGAGCTTACTGCAGAGGTCGACTTTGAAGAGTTCATTGCAGAAAGTGAGAAAACACAGGGAGGGATGGTTGGAAGTGCACGTCTCGTATGGCCTGACGACGACGTTCAAATCCTTGGCCTGAAACTTTTGTTGGTTCTTAGATTCAGCGAGAATCCAGACTACATGGCAGAGTTTGGTTACAAGTTCTTTTGGACTGGCAGCAAGAAGATCATGAGCGGTGTTCACTCTGTAACAAGCCAGATCGTGTTGCCATTTTTCAGGGACTTTAAAGACTACGTCGAAAACAACGCCGATGTTCAGCCAGCCCTAGTGATACCGATGTCAAACAAGGTCTTTATTGTTCACGGACATGATGGTGAAGCCCGCGAAACAGTTGCCCGCTATTTGGGAAGTATTGGTTTTGAGCCTATAATTTTAAACGAGCAAGCCAACCAAGGACGAACGATCATCGAAAAGGTGGAGGCGAACGCGGATGTTGGATTTGCAGTTGTCCTTCTGACACCGGACGATGTCGGTCGCGCCAAAGACTCTGAGGACCTAGAACAACGAGCACGACAGAACGTTTTGCTTGAGCTTGGGTATTTCATTGCCAAGCTTGGTCGAGAAAGGGTCTGTGCGCTTCGCCGCGGTCAAGTGTCGATCCCAAGCGATTTTGCCGGTGTTGTTTGGGAGGCTATGGATGATGCTGGCGGTTGGCGGCAAAGGCTTGGCCGTGAACTCCAAGCAGCTGGGCATCATGTTGACTGGAACAAGGTCATGCGCTGAACCAAGCCGGGATGCGCCGAGATAGTCACGCGGTGGCGTCGCTGCGCGTTCGGCCTCGAGCGCGGCGTCCACGGCCGCGTTGATGCGCTCGGCGATGCCGGGGCGGGGGTTGTAATCCAGCGTCAAAACGGGACCTCCGGCGCATTGGCCCGGGCCTGGTCGGCCATGGCCTCGCGGAAGCCCTCGACGGCCTCCTCAATCAGCGCGCGCACCTGCGCCTCGGTCAGATCGGCGAGCTGCGTGCCCCAGCCGATCTCGTCCATCAGCAGCGCCACCCGCTTCATGGCGGCGGTGACCGCTGCGCGTTCCTCTTCGGTGAGATCAACCATGCCGACACACGCGCGCGCACGGCGCGTCCAGTCGCTCTGGCAGGACATCGAGCAGAACCAGACCGAGGGCCGGGGCCGTTTGGAGCGCACCGGATCGCGCCAGCCAAAGCCATGCGGGAGCTGCCCACAGACGGCACAGAGCGTGCCGCGCGGATGCCAGAGCCGATGCCGGTCCGCGGCGGAAAGACGGGAATTCGACGCCATGGCTCATGCCGCCCTCACGACGGTGTCGGCCTCGCCGTCCGCCCCAAAGACGAGCGCGCGGATCGCCGGTCGGTTGAAGCGGAAGGAGAGCAGCGCCGAGGCCTGATAGCGTGTGAGCCCGAAATCCTGCCGGTACTCGGCCGGCAGCCAGGCGAGCTGCTTGTCGGTCGGAGGCTGGTTCAGCCAGCGACGGGTCTTGTGGGCGCTCTCGTCACTCTCGTGCTCGTTGAGCCAGTCATCGGCCGCCGCAAGGCAGACGGTGCGCTCCCCCACCGCAAGCAGCCGCGGGCGGGCGCGTTGCACCCCGCCGACCGCATACCAGCGACCGTTGAGGAAGAAGACGCCGCCCCAGGCGCTGAATCCGCCCGCCATGAGCGCGCCGTCGTCGCCGAAGAGATCCACCCAGCGGAAGCTCGAGCGCTTGAGCAGATCGATCTCGGACATCACGAATGCGCCGAGCGGATCGCCGCCTGCGTCCGCCTCGCGCTCCCAGAGATACCCGCAGAGCGGGCACTCCATCGTGGCGATCGGCACCTGCGCGCCGCAGTCGGGGCATTCCTTGGCGGGCGCGTCGCCCGTCACCTCGCGTCCGTCGAGGTCGACATCCTGTTCCAGCGCCCCGTGCATCAGCGTCGAGGTCCCGAAATCCAGGACGATGCAGTCGGTCTTCACGACGCCGGGGTGCTCGGCCGGGTCCACGGTGCGCAGGCCGCGGCCGACCATCTGGATCATGGTCGACTTGTAGGAGCTGGGCCGCAGCAGCACGACGCAGGAGGTCGGCGGGTGATCCCAGCCTTCGATCAGCACCGCGACATTGACGATGACCTGCACATCGCCGGCGGCGTAGGCCGCGAGCGTCGCGCGCCGTTCGCCGGCGCTCATGTCGCCATGGACCAGCCCGGAGGGCGCCCCGGCCGCCGCGAAGGCCGCAGCCACGTTGCGCGCGTGATCCACGGTCGAGCAGAACACGACGGTCTGGCGGTCGCCCGCCTTCTCCTTCCAGTGCCGGATCACCGCCTCGGTCACGAGCGCGCGGTTCATGATCGCGTCGACCGCCTCCATGTCGAAATCGTCGACGGACTTGCGGACCTGCCCGAGCTCCTCCTGCACGCCGACGTCGATCACGAAGGTCCGCGGCGGGACGAGATGACCCGAGGCGATCAGCTCGCCGATCCGGATCTGGTCGGCGACGTTGGAGAAGACCGGGCGCAGCGCCTTGCGGTCGCCCCGGTTCGGCGTGGCCGTCACGCCGTAGATCCGGCAGTCCGGATTGCGGTCGCGCGCGCGGTCGATGATCCGGCGGTAACTCTCCGCGGCCGCGTGGTGGGCCTCGTCGATCACCAGCAGATCGAGCGCCGGCAGCGCGTCCAGATTGCCGGTCCGCGCGAGCGTGGGGACCATGGCGAAGGTGACCTGGCCGTTCCACGCCTTCTCCCGGGCATCGACGACGGAGGTCGTGATCTCGGGATTGATCCGCGCGAACTTGGCTCGGTTCTGGCTGGTCAGCTCGTCGCGATGGGCCAGCACGCAGGCCTTGGCGTCGCTGCCGCCCACCGCGCGCCCGGCGACGGCGGACAGCATGATCGTCTTGCCGGCGCCGGTGGGCGCGACTCCGAGCGCGTTGCCGTGGGTCTCGAGCGCAGACAGGCTGCGCTCGACGAACTGTTTCTGGCGGGGGCGAAGCAGCATGGCCGATCCCCCGTCACTGCGCCCAGGACGGCCGCCCGGGGGCGCCGGCCGAGGGGTGCGGGGCGGCAGCTTGCTGTGCCCCCGCCGAGGGTGCGGGCGCCGGGCGCGGCGCCGCCCCCATCAGGCTCGCATAGTCCTTGTGGTCGGGCGTGATGGCCCCGCGGATCTCGTTCTTGTCGTCACCGTTGGTGTCGGTGCCGATGTCGATCCGGGCGACGAACTCGAGCCCGTCGAGATCGGCGAAGCCGTTGATGCGCCGCGCGGCCTGCGCCTCCGGCGAGGTATCCTTGTCGGAAATCCCGCGGGCGGAGTTGAGAATGCCGCGCACGAGGCTGCGCCCCATGTTGGCCCAGTTCGGCCCGTTCGGGCTGTAAAGCCCGATCAGGCTGAACACCTTGCGGCGAGCATAGGGCCCCTCGAGCACGGTGAACTCGCCCGAGAGATAGACCGAGCCGGTGGTGCCGCGCGTGGCGTAGCCGCCGGTCCAGCCCTGGGAGGGGTCGTCGTAGCCGCCTGGGCGAAGGGTCAGGCGCACCTTCGCCAGCGTGCCCTTGGGGATGAGGTTGGCGTTGTTCTGGGCGTCGTTGAAATCGTTCCACGAACCGGACATGGCGGTGGTCCTTTCTGGTCTGTTCAGGTGTCGGATTGGGCGGGCGCGGCCGCAGGCTGCGCGAAGGTCAGGCGCTCGGAGGCGGGCGGCGCGGGCCGGCGGATCTTCTCCATCAGCCGGCCGAGATGCGGCTCCTCGAGCTGGTCGAGACGCCCCGATCTGTCCTTGGCCGGATAGCCCCAGGGGTTGAGGGTCTGGCAGACGAAGGCCCGATAGGGCGCACCGCCCTCGTCGCTGAGCTCGGCCATCGTGATGACCTCATCGACGATCCCCGGAAGCTCGAGGCCGGTCTTGGAGCCGTCGATCTGCGGCACGAAGTATCGCCGGTTGAAGTCGTCGAGCCGCTCGTCGAGGATCCCGACCAGCCAGACGCTCTTGGCCCGAGTGTGCTGGAGATGCGTGAGCCAGCCGATCATCTCGCGGCCGTGCAGACCGTAAGCGCCCCTGATATCGGGCTTGCCGGTCTTCTCCGACGTCGCCTCGGGCTGGCCCTTGCACCAGCCGAAGCAGAGCCGCCCCGCCACGGTGATCGAGTCCACGAAGATCGTGTCGTAGCGCTCCAGCGCGCCCGGATCGCCGAACTTCGCGCAGACCGCCTCGTAATGGGCCGCGCTGTAGGACTGGTCGTCCCGCAGCGCCGGATTGGGCCCGCCGATGAACACCGCGAAATCCCGGCACTCGGTCCAGGTGCGCGGCCGGATCGTGTCGCCCTGCCAGCCCTCGATCGCCAGATCGCCGGCCTCGAGATCCATGAAGAGCGTGGACTGCGCGTCAAGCGTCCAGAGCAGCGTCGTCTTGCCGATGCCCGACTTGCCGAAGATGCAGCCCTTGATCCCGCGCGGCTCGGCAAGCCGTGCATCGGCACTGATGATGGGAAGGGTCATTCCGGCGCCTCCCCGTCGCGGACCAGCCGGAAGGTCGGCTTGCCGGTGCGGACCGTGCGCGCCGTCTCGAACGCGCTGCGGATCGCGGGCGGCCAGGCGGTGTATTTCCGCTCGGGCACCTTCAGGCTGACATCGACATAGGCGTCGGGGTCGTCCCCCTCGGCCCGGATCCGCTCCACGAGTTCCGCGAGCTTGTCCTGGTCCCAGACGACTTTCTTCGGGAGTTCGGAGACGACGGTGACCGGACCGTCGGCGAAGCGTACGGTGCCCGTGTCCCTGCCGGCCTCATGGCGGGCCTGTGCCGCCCGGTCGCCGTACTTCAGCGCGATGGCCCCCTCGAGCCAGTCGCGCAGGCTCTTCGCGTCGCGCAGCGCCGCATCGGCGTCAGCCTGCAAGCGCGCGAGTTCCTCCGCGGGCAGGGCCGCGATGTCGCCGACGGCCGTGTGCCGGAGCGCGTCGAGCGTGATGGTGTTGGGAATGGTCATGATCACCTCCCTCACGCCGCGGGCTTGGGGGTGGTGTCAGCGGTGCTGGCGCGCAGCTGCGTGCGCTCGTAGGTCTCGACGTCCTCGAGCCGGTATACGACCCGGCCGCCGATCTTGATGAAGGCGGGCCCGTCGCCCGTCCAGCGCCAGCGCTCCAGCGTGCGCGGGCTGATCTTCCATCGAGCCGCCAGCTCGACCTGGTTGAGATGCGTGACTGACATCTGCGTCTCCTTCGCGTTTGGCCGAATGCCTGCGAACGAGACTGGGGGACCGCCCGGGAGGGCAGCGGGAGGAAGGAGGGAGGGGAGACGGGAGGAATGAAGATCCGGCGGTCCAGAACGAAAAAAGCCGCCCCGGAGGGCGGCGCTACATCCGTTGGAACGCCCCCTGGCGACGGCTACGCGGTGATCGTCGACAAGCGCATCGAGCCCAAACTGCTCTTGGAGTTTGAGGGCGACACCACCAACCGAGGCCGCTTGCTACGTTACGACCGGCCGGGAGCCGCAGGTCGTGTTGACCGACGCGAGAAGCGAGATCGAGTCCCCAATGAACCGACCCGGGCCGGGGCGGAGCTTTGCGAAGCCCTTGAAGGTTCGACAGTCATCGGGATGCCGGTTAGGCTACGAAACGAAAAGGGAAAATGGATGAGCCGGCCTGTCAGCTCAAGAACACCTATCCTCGGAGATGTCGGCGCAGTTTTCCGCGTGTCGGTCGCGATCGTCGTAGTCTTCGTCCTGGCGGCCGCGATGGCGCCGGGGCCAGTGGAGCGCGCCGCGCAAGCGGTGCTCCATGCCACGGCGACGAACGTCGGCTGGATGTACCTTCTGGTGATGAGCGGGTTCGTTTTCTTCGTGCTGTTCCTTGGCCTGTCGCGGATCGGGACCATAAGACTGGGCGCCCCGGACGAGCGGCCCGAATTCTCGTTTCCAAGCTGGCTCGCGATGATCTTTTCGGGCGGCATGGGCGTGGGGCTCGTGTTCTGGGGCGTCGCCGAGCCGATGATGCACTTCAACGCCCCACCGCTCGGCATCGGGTTGCCGCGAACGGCCGAGGCGGCACAAACCGGCATGCTCTATGCCTTCTTCCACTGGGGGCTGCACCAATGGGCGACTTTTGCGCTGGTGGGGCTCGCCCTCGCCTATGTCCGGTTTCGCCACAAGAGCCATGGCCTCATAAGCGAGACCTTCCGCCCTCTTTTGGGACCCCGCGTGGATACCGGCTGGGGCAAGGCCATCGACGTGCTGACAGTCGTCTCGACTGTATTCGGCGTGGCCACGACGCTGGGGCTTGGTGCACTGCAGATAAACAGCGGAGTCGCAGAGCTGACCGGCGTGCCCTACGGCTTCCCGGCACAATTGGTGATCCTTGCCGTCATCGGGGGCCTGTTCATGTTGTCGGCCATGACCCCGCTCGACCGCGGCATCAAGCTGCTGAGCAATGCCAACATGGCCCTCGCGGCGGCCCTTCTCGGATCGGTCCTGCTCTTGGGGCCGACATCCTTCATCTTCGGGGTCCTCACCCAGACCCTGGGCGAATACCTGGGTAACGTGATCCAGATGAGCCTTGTTACATCGCCCTATTCGAACGGGGCGTGGGTTGAGCAATGGACCATGTTCTACTGGGCCTGGGGTTTGAGCTGGGCGCCCTTCGTCGGCAGCTTCATCGCCCGGATCTCGCGCGGGCGGACCATTCGCGAATTCGTCCTCGGCGTAATGATCGTCCCGGTGGCGCTGAGCATGCTGTGGTTCTCGACCTTCGGCGGCGCGGCCATCCGGTTCGAGATCTTCGAGAACGCCGGCATCGCCGATGCCGTGGCGGCCGAGGTCCCGGCCGGGCTCTATGCCCTGCTCGACCAGTTGCCCGGCAGCGGGGTGCTCACGGTCGCATCCATCATCCTCGTCGGCATGTTCCTCGTGACCTCGGCCGACTCGGCCACATTCGTGCTCGGCATGTTCACCTCGAAGGGCGTACTCAACCCCACACGCGCGGTCCGGATCCTCTGGGGCTGCCTGCAGCTGCTGATGGTGGTGGTGCTGCTGATGACCGGCGGTCTGGAGAGCCTGCGGACGGTTTCGATCATCGCAGCCTTCCCGTTCATGCTGCTGATGATCCTGATCGCGGTCTCGCTGTACCTTGATCTTTCGCAGGAGATCGCGGCGCGCGACGAGAAGGCGCGGGTGCTCGAGCGGCGGATCGAACGCCTGCTGCTGCGGGAATCCGAACGCGTGGCAGCCGAGCAAGCCGAGGCCGAAGTTCATCCAACAGTTCCCGAAGGCTCTGAGCCGATGACCTTGCCAAGCTCGGAAGAGAACAGCGCCAGTAACTGAAAATCTGACGCCCCGGATAAATTTCCCGCTCTTTGTCGCCTTCTCAAGGATGACAGCGCATTTCTTGCAGCTTCAGCTGACCGGGCGCTCGCCTCACGGCCCCAGCAATTCGACCGGTGCCAATCTCTCCGGAAAATTCGTCAGCGGACGCCCAAGAGCGTCGGTGTGCAGGCGGTTTTCGCTGCATCTGCATCAGGTGGCTGTGTCCGCTGAGCGGCCGTCGATGGGATGCGCTCCAGACGACCGCCTTTGCCCTTCCCTGCCGGAAGCTCCGCGGTCTCGTTGGCAGTGCAGGTTGCCTATTCGATGCCTCCGCTATCTTGGCGCCTCACACCTCCAGCCAGCAACTCGTTCCGCTTTCCCTGATCACCTCGCGCCAGGTGGGATGGCCGCCGAAGAGGTCCTTCAACCGCTTCACGGACGCGCCGCACTCGGCCTCTTCGAGCACGCGAGCGACCGGCTGAAACGGGTCGCCAGCGAGCCATGCCCCGGCAAGCATTGACACGGCGACCTTCTGCTTTCCGCCGGTGAATTCGTGCAACCTGCCATGAACGCTCAGTACGCCACCGTCGCCCGATACCCACACCGGGCCCGTGTGATCCGGCCCCTTCATCAGGCGCGCTGCCAGGATGTCCGGAGCGACGGCGAGCCCATCCTCGTGATCGACCACATCCGACAGGGTGACGATTTCATGGCCCTTCACGAAGGGCGGGCGAAGCTGGTCCTGGCTGTCGAGGCAGATGACCACGCGAAGGCCCTCGGAGGGTCGGCGCTCGACGAGCCGGCGGAACTCCTCGAATGCCCGTGGCGTCGTCAGCCCGCGCACCACCCAGATCCCGACGCGCGCCCTGCGCCGCGGCAGGCGGGCCGTGCCGAAATCCAGAACCGCGCCGTCGAGGAATGGCACCGGCTCTCGGCCGAGCGAGCAGTCGATCCGCTCCACTACGCGTCTGGCCGCACTGGCCATGTCCAGCACATAGACCCGGCGGAGGGCGCTCTCTTCTTCGTCCAGCCATGCCGTGTTTCCGAGGTGGCCTTGGTCCCCGGTGATGGGGTGGGCCATGACGGCGACCGGGCTGTCGTCCAGATCGTCCGCGGCGACGGACGCCATGGTGCTGCCGTGTCGCACCATAAGACCGGCGTCGATCAACTGCCGCCCGGCGCCGCGCCTGTGCGCGAGGGCCATGGCCGAAACCCGCCCATGGCGAGTCCCGGCGATGGACGACAGCAGTCGGCGCGCAGCGGGATCAATCCTCGAAGAGCTGCGGGTCATCGACCAGGATCCCCCAACGGCGCAGGTATTTTTCGCCGATCATCTGCTCGGTCGCGGTGCGATCCTTCAGGTCGCAACCATGCGGCCAGGTGATGGTCAGGGTCAGCGTGCGCCGCCTTTCCCCGCCGGGGCGACGCGCGAGCTTCACCGCGAGCTTCGCGCGCGTCACGACGAAACCCTCGCGCAGGGGCGTGCGGTCCCCGAACATCTCGTCCGCCATCGACCAGATGGTGCCGTCGGCGCGCGCCATGTTCTCGAGCGTCACACGGCGGCTGCTGTCGTCGATCGGCATGAGCCGGAGCTCGCGCACCTCCACGTCCTCGATCCCGTCCTCCTCGTCGGCCGGGAAATCGTACGGCGCGAGCAGCACGGAGAGGTCGTAGCACCTGAGCGGCAGGCGGTTCTCCTTGAACTCGATACCGAGCAGATGCGTGACAGCAGACTTGGCAATCTCCAGGCGGGTCGCCTTGTCGTGTGCGACCACCTCGAGCCCGCCGGTCGCCGGCTCGTAGGTGAGAGCCGCCTCGAACACTGGGCGATAGGCCTGCCGCACGAGCGCGCCCTTGTCGTCGAACCGCAGAAGATCGTCCGGGCGCCCCTCGCGGTAGATCGTGACCTGGACGAGATCGCATTCGTCGCCTTCATGCGTGGTCCGCACCCGGTCGAAGATGTCGGCATGCACATGCGCGGCGCCGGAGTATTCCTTGATCGCCGAGACGAACGCGTGAACAGTGCCCGCGTCGCGGGGCACATCCCGGCCGGCCTCGCTCATGTAGCCGGCCCACATTCGGCCACGCCGCCGGTCTTCCGTGAAACGGACCTCTTCAGCATGGCGGAACCGGTCGGGCGCGTTGATGAACATCCACAGCGACCGCGCATGAGGGTTGGCGAGACCGTCGAGAAACGCGGGATCCTCGGCAACGCTGTAGAGCGCGGCCTGCCCGGGCGCGTCGGTCAGCGCGGTGACCCTCTCGGCATCGTTGACGACCCGGTCGCGCTGGGTCCGGGACATCTCCTCGATGGCGCTCATGAGCGGCCCGGGCAGATCGGCGTCCCGGACAGTCCAGTCGATCTCGGCCGGAAGGCCGATTTCCGGCCGGTCGAAGTATTCCCGAAGCCCCTCGCCGGGGGTCTTGCGAAGCAATGCAGACAGTGCGGTCACGCTGATCTCCTTTCTGGCGATTCCCACGATTGCTGATCTGCTAATCAGCGTATCTAGGGCCTGAGCGGAGTCAATCGAAAATATACGCACTTCCGCGGATTCGCGATCAGCCGTCGAATAGCGAGCCCTGCCCGCGGGTCGTCGTGATCAGGTTGAGCTTCAGCAACCGGATCCGAGCGGCCTCTTCGGAGACGGCGAACTGCTCCATGACCAGCTGCACCAACCGGGCTGCATGGTCCGATTCGGCATGGATGTTGCCGTGCAATTCGCGCGGACCGCAGTAGTCGGAGACCAGACGGCGGATCGGTGTCACCGGCATCAGCAGCGCGCCGCTGATATAGCCGGCCTGCCATTCCATCCAGTCGGACTGCGGGGCGTCCAGCATGGTGTCGCGCTTGGAGATCGCCTTGTTGGCGTTGAACCCGCGCTCCAGCATGTCGCCGGTGGCGAACTTCTCGGCCCATAGGGGCCCGTGGAACTTCACGTGCCCGAACTCGTGGGTCAGCGTGGTCCGGTACCGGTTCTCGCGTCGCGCGTCGGTGGAGATCTGCGCCGAGATCGACACATGGGGCCCGCGGTCGGGAAAGAACTCGGTGACGCCCTCGACATCATCACCATGCTTGGAAAGATCAGCGTAGCTGTCGAGTTCCTCTGCGTGCATCTCGACCAGTACGGTCAGGTCGTCGGTCGAGACCGGATACGCGACCTCTCCCCTGCGCTTGAGGAGAAGGCCCTGGATCAGCCCCTCGCACGCGCTGTCGAGCTCGCGCTCGTCGTAGAAGGGTCGCCTGGCGAAACGTCCCGTCTTGTCTGGGATCATCCGGACCATTTGAGCCCTCCTTACTTCTTCTTCAGCGCCTTCCTGAAATTGGCGAACGCCTCAACCACCTTCTCCTGGTCGTATGCTTCCGACCGAAGGTCATCCGGCAGGCGCCCCGCCAGCGCGAAGAGGTAGTCCTCAGGGATGTCGAGGATGCCGGAGAACTGCCGGATCAGATGCCCCGAACTGGGGCTGCGCCGATCGTGCTCGATGTCGTTGAGGTACTGTGGCGATATCGCGCCGCCTCCTTCTTCCTTCATGACGCGCGCGGCGAGTTCCTTCTGGCTCACACCGAGTGTCTTGCGGGCCTTCGAAATCGCCCGGCCGAAGGTCATACCGTCGGCAGACATGACCGGTCCATGGCTTGCTCTCCCTGTCACTCCGCTTGTTCGCGGATTTGCGAACTGATACGCCTTATCCCCAAGGGGATCAACAGTGAAGCGGGCTCGCGGCTGGTGGGCGGGGCCGACGGAGAGGTGTGCTGTGGGTTGCAGGACCGCGGACTTCTTGCTCAGCAGACGTCGCCAAGAAGCTGGGGCGCCGCCCTTCATTGGGCTCATTCCGCTAGATGAGACAGCGCGAGAGCGAGCCGTTGAGCGCACGCGACAGTTCTTGGGCGGTCGGCCTGACAGGCTGCAAGCGTTGTTCCGCGACTTTCCAAGCCTCGCGGCATGGCTTGTAACCCATTCGCTAAGCGAAGGATATGGAGACGCCGGCCATGCGGTATACCCACACATCGCCGACATTCTCCAAGTTCCGCTGGATTACCAGCCGCATCGAAAGGTGCTGTTCCGCTCATTCTGTGCGGTTTGCGACCGGTTCGGGTTACCTACCCGAGGCTTCGATCGCGATGTCGACGTCTACCTTCTTCATGCCGGCGTAAGCCAAGCGCAGCTTCCACACCTGATCGACGCGTTTCTGAGACAGGAAGCAGCTTTTGGCCCGCCCCCTGTCGAAACGACCGTGCTGCTCAACCGCTGGGAAGACGATGCACTGTATTTTCTCCCTCCTGCGGTCAACGTGCTTCGCCGTGCGATCCTCTGGGACGAGACTGCCTGGCATGCCGGCCTATTTGCCCGGATACGCCAAGACCCAGAGGCCTTCGTCCCTGCAATCGAGTTCGAGAGGTCTTTTAAGGAAGTCTTTGATCAGAGACTGAAAGAAACGCGGCCAACATCGAGCCGAGGAGGAACCGAGGCGCTGGCACCGCGGCCGCGGCTTCATTGGCAATCTGGTGGGCTTGTGTTGAAACTGCCTCGAAGCGAGGGGCGAATTCGCCTCTGGCTCGATGGCGCGCAACGACCGCTCCGGTTGCGCGGTGGTGAGGACTGGACACTACCTCAGCCCTGGCCCCAAGAGTTCCGTTGGGAAATCTCTTGCCAGACCGGGCAACTCGAGCTCCTCGCTCAAGGGGAATGTGCCGCGTTTGACAGGATGACCGGCCACTATCTGCGCGAGATCCCTCGAGGCTCGGTTGATATCGAACTGGACTCAACGGACATCGTTATCGTGGCACGGGCGCCATTCTCGATAGCAGGCGAACCTGCTCTCGAACCGGAAGCCGATAGCTTTGTCGGTTTCGCGGTGCTTGGACCGCGCCCCATAGCGCTCGATCTCGACGGTGTGCAAACAGGTCTCAAGGCCCGTCCAAGAAGACGCCTTTCCCTAGCAGGAGACGAAATCGCAAGCGGTCCACGAGGCGCACTTCATGGGCGTTCTGCACGCCTTCGAATCGAAACTGGCTTGGGACGCTCCGAGACACGAGCGGTACGGGTCACACTCGGTGTGCAGTCGCGCCTTGTCGAGGTATCGATTTCAGATGACGGTTTTGGTGAAGTCGGGATGGAAGAGGTGCTCGCTGGCTTCGCAGAGGCTGAGGCAGCCGACCCGATGCGCCTCCGGATGGAACTGATGGCGCCAAGCGCCGATGGCACCGCCTCTCATGGGTCTGGGATCACGCTTGCCGCATGGGTATGGCCTGGCTTCGGCGGCTCAGACGGCATCGTGTTCCGCAGCGAACGCCAAGTCCGCAATCTCGTCCAAGATGAATGCCTCCACGTCGGTCGTGACGACCAGGGGCGTCTATGCCTTGAGCCCGGCGGCGGGTACAGCGTTGCACGCGTCGTATTCGAGATCGAAGGCGCTCATGTTCCTTTTGATCTGCCTTGGCCCGATGTCACCGTATCAAGGCGCCGTGCGGAAGGGAGTGTTGCCCCGCTCCCGCTTGGCACCCGGCTCTCGGTTGGTGAAGACGACCGCTTCGATACGATCAGCATCCGATGCCCTGACCAGAAGGCACAGCTGATCACTCGTGGCAGACGCGAAGAACGTCCATTCTATGGGGGGCTGACCCGCAGTCTTGCTGTGCGGGACCTTCTGGCGCCCGCGTCTGATGAACGTGTGTTGCTTCAGCGCGGAAACGGTTCGGAAGTCCTGCTATTCGAACTGGTCGCGGCACTGGCGCCGCAGTCAATCAACCTCCTTCCCGCTCGCAGCGCGATCCGACTGCAGCTGAAATTCGGAGAGCCGGTCGATGCAGTGGCTGTCGAGGTCGAGGACGAAACGGGCGCTGCCGTTTTCGCAGAAGCAGCCCTTCGGCATCGGCCGGTGGCGACGCGCCGGCCAGACTGGTTCCATGCCGAGGTAAACGACAAAGACGCGCACGGACTCGAACTGACCCTCGATACCGATTGGATTGATGACGGTCCCTGTCTGGCCCGGCTCTTGATCCGACCCGAAGGACGCGATGGTTGGCGACCCCTCCGCAATTCGCGAGGCGACAGTTTTGCCGTCGCCATTGCCAACCCGGCAGCAGACGGACTCGTGCAGGACGCAGAGCTTCAGCGTCGGTTCGAGGCTCTCAGCCGCTGGTTGTCAGATTGCTACGCAGCAGAGTGCTGGCCGACGCTCGAGCGCACACTGGTGCCACGCTGGCAGGAACTCGGATGTCGGCTGCGAGAACTTCGTGGTGGCGATGGAGCAGTTATGCGAGCGGCGTGCTTGCCGCCTCCCGAGCATACGGCACCTGGCTGGGTGCCGATCCTCCACCCTCTTCAGTTCGCTCCGGATCTATACGCTGCAGCGCCGCAGGCATTCGCGGCTCTGGCGGCGTCCGTTGATCCTGGTGTCGCCGAGATGGCTGCGCTCGCCACACTCAATACAGCGCGCCTACGCGAGCTGTCTCATCTCCATCCCACAGTCTACCTGGCCTTCCGAAACCTGCAGGCGGCGCGCGACAAGGGCTCGAGACTGGAGGGATTCGATCCAGCACGCTTCTTCAGAAATCTGCCATTGGTCGACGGTGACCCATCGGCGGGATGGTTCTGGCGTGGGACGCCTTTGCTCGGGCCCGACCATTGGCGCGCTGCGCATCTCCGGCTAGTCGAGCGGCTCGACGCCGCCGGCCTCTTCCTCGATGACACGGCCGAAGAGGGACCGAACAGCCGGCGCCAAGGATCCCTGCAACGGTTGATGCATGCAGCCTGGACCCTGGCACCCGAAAAGCTTCGTCCACCTGCTCCGCGCCGCAGTCAGGACTCTGAGGAGCCGGCTCAGGTGGATCTATGGGGCTCGGCATTGCTTTCTGGCTTTGCACGTGCAAGCCGCCTCAATGAGGTGGCAGAGTATGTTGATACCGTCTCCACTCGGGCGGGCATGCCGCCAGCACAAGCTCTCACCAGCATTGCATTCATGTTGCGCCTCGCCCCCGAGCTTTTCGCCTTCCACCTATTGCTCTGGCAAATCGCCAAGGAACGTCCATGACCGAACTCGACCCAATCCGTTTCAAGGACAACCTCGGTGCGACGCTGGCGCGGTACATCACAACTGCCGCTGCAGTGTCGTCAGCGCGAGCGCCCCGTCTGTCACGCGCCGTGGCCGACGCATGCGCACGCGCGGCATTGGTGCGCGGCCCATTCGTCGAGAGTCTGCCAGACTTCGAGAAGGGCGGCAGTATTGAAGAACTGGTGGGCAATAGGGCACTGCACGGTGCTTGGTCGGCACTCTCCCAAAGCGAAGAGGGGCGATCCCTCTGGCATAGGCGGCTTCACCTACACCAGTCGGCAGCCATTGGTCGCGACGAAAACTACCTGGTCGCCACGGGTACCGGGTCGGGCAAGACGGAGTCTTTTCTCTTCCCATTGATCGACGATCTCCTGCGTCAGGGAGAACTGGAGCGGCCAGGCGTTCGCGCAATTCTGGTCTATCCTCTCAACGCCCTCGCAAACGACCAGATGCACCGTATCGCCCGACTGTTGTTTCGGGATCTTGGAGACCCCGGCATCACGCTCGGGCGCTTCACCGGGCAGGTGCGCTCTGATGCTACGAGATCGGACGAAGAAGGACGGCTGATCGCCACGCCCACCTTTCAGGCTGACTTCCCCGACGCTCGACATGCTCCACGAAACTGGCTTCTTGCCAGGGGCGAGATGCTTCAGACACCGCCCCACATCCTCGTCACCAACTACGCCATGCTCGAGCACATCCTGCTCTTGCCGCGAAACCGAGCATTGCTTGCCGGGGCGGACGTCCGTTGGCTCGTCCTCGACGAGGTCCATACCTATACGGGGGCTCAAGCCATCGAAGTCGCTTTCCTCCTGCGAAAGCTGAAGGCGCGGCTCGGCATACCCCAGGGGCAGATCCGTTGTGTCGGGACATCCGCAAGCCTCGATCCAGCGAAGCGCGAAGAACTCGCACGCTTCGCTGAAGACCTGTTCGGGGAACCGTTCCCGAGCGGAGACGGCGCGGTCATCACCACCGAACGACGACTGCATCCAGCCCTCACCGACGGCGTGGAACCACAAGAACTCTCCGCGGCCGATTGGGTTAGAGCAGCGCGAATACTCTCGGAGCTGCGAGAGCAAGGGTGCCTCGAAGCTGAAAATGTCGACTATTTGACCGAGGACTGGAACGAGGCGATGCGGGAAGCTGGCGTCGATGCGCTACTCCTCGACCCTGCGCAACCGTTCGGCGAAGCGCTTATTGCGCGGCTAGCTGGCATCAAGCAGGTTCGCGACGTAGCCAGTGCGCTTAAGGAGCGAGCTTTGCCATTCGCCGATCTCGCGGCGCGGGTTTTTGCGTCAGAGTCTGGAGAGACGGCGCGGACAGCTCTTACGGCTCTGATCTCACTGGGCGTTCTGGCTCGACCTTCCGTCCCAGGCGCGTTTCCACTTCTCCCGGCACGCTTTCATCTAGCCGCCTCGGGCGTGGAGGGTGTCGCGCTAAAGCTTTCTGCAAGCGATCTCGAGAATTGGGCGGACTTCAGGCTTTCTCGCAATGGCACGCACATCGACGGTGCCCCGGCCTATCCCCTTCTCGTCTGCCGCAACTGCGGCGAGCCCTACGTCGAGGGCTGGGACGATGGAACAATGCTTCACCCGCGTCCCGAGATCAGTCCCGGAGCGAGGCGCCGGGTCTTGAGGTTGATCAGGGCGGGAGAGGCCGCGACAGAGATAGACCCTGACGAACTGGACGAGGAACTCGAGGAGGAAACTCCTTTCGAATTCTTCGCCAATACTGGCGAGTTGGCCGACGGCCCTGAGGAGGGCGTGCTCTCCCTTGCCGAAGCCCCGATGCGCGACGATGCCGAGGAACGGCGCAGCTACGTCCGGAAATGCCTATCTTGCGGAGCGACCGGCGGCCGCTTCGCTGAGCCTGTTACTCCGATCCACCCTGGTGACGATGCGCTCGCGTCGGTAACGGCGCAGGCACTGCTCGAGGCCCTGCCTCCGCCGCAGGGGCGGTCGTCGGAAGCACCGATGCAAGGGCGAAACCTCCTCGTCTTTGCGGACAACCGGCAGGACGCGGCGTTCTTCGCCCCATTCTTCGAGCGTACGGCTCGAGATCAAGCGCTCCGTGCAGCTATGGTCCAGGCGCTGCGTCGAGAGACCAACGAAGCTTTGGACCTCATGGGGCTGCGCGATGGTGTCTGGACGCAGCTCAGGCGATCCGGCTTCAAGCTATATGATCGCCGCAATCCAGAACCTCTGAGCAGCAGCGCCGCCAAAGACCGCCTGATGGCCCTGATCGCAGCTGAACTCTGCGGTGGCCCACTGCGACTATCACTTGAATCCCTCGGCCTCATCACCGTGCAATATGAGGGGGATGCGAGGATTACTCAGCGACTCAACGAAAGGGTTCCGCCTGAGTATCGGGGCATAGTGCCGGCCCTGGTACGCTTTCTGCTCGACATCATTCGGCAATCGAGAGCGATCAACACGCTTGAGAACATTGACCTAACAGATGAGTCCATATGGGGAGAGGGGTTGGCGAGCGCGGACATTTCGTGGTCGTTGTCGCGGACGCACCAGAGTCGCCGACTGCGAACGTTGCTCTCAGAACCGGGACGGCCCAATCGGCCACTGTGGGTGCTGATCGACAGGCTTGGAATCCCAGACGGCCAAGCGAGAGACATTCTCTCGGCTTTCTGGGAAGAGGCGACGCGGCCCCGTCACCGTCTCCTTCTGCCCGGGGGACACGGTCATGTGCTGAACTTGGCGTCCATGCGTTTCGCTGCGACGCCGGAAGGAGAACTGCGCCGCTGTGAAAGTTGCGGTGCGTCCAGCCAAATCGATCTCGGGGGCGTGTGTACCGCCTGGCGCTGTACGGGACGCACAGTTCCTGTTTCAGCCAAAGAACGGGACGAGATGCGCAGACGCAACCATTACCTCGTTCGTTATGAAGGGCAGCCGCTGAGCGGGATCGCTCGGGAGCACACCGCCGCCATATCGACGACGGAACGATCCGAGATCGAGGAGCGGTTCCGGCAGGGCGAGATCAACTTGCTCAGCTGCACCACGACAATGGAAATGGGTGTCGATCTGGGCGAGCTGGAAGCGGTTTTCTGCCGGAACGTCCCGCCAGGCATTGCGAACTATCAGCAGCGCGCCGGTCGCGCTGGCCGCCGCGCGCAGGCCGCGCCTGTTGCATTGATGATGGCGAGGTCCGGCCGATACGACCAAGCACAATTCAACGATCTGCGTGGCTATCTCGAGGCGCTCCCCCCCGCGCCATATCTGACATTGGATAACCCGAGCTTCTTCCGACGCCACCAGGTCTCATGCCTGCTGGCAGGTTGGCTGGATCATCGCTTGGCAGGCCACGAGCGCACGGGAGCTCCGCGTCTGCGTGATGTGCTGGGCGAGCGCTTGGACGAGGCTGCTGAGACAACTCTTCTGGCAGACCTTTCAGCATGGCTCGCTTCGGAGGCCGGTGTTGCCGCACGCATGGTTGCCGAGCGCATGGCGTCCACTCTCCCGGCAAGACTTGATCATGTAGGCCTTGTCGCGGGCGAACTGACTGAGCACTCGCGCGCAGAGATAACGCGCTGGATCCGGGCTACTTGCGCTCGCTGGCGCGAGCTCAACGACGCCTACGAAACGGCACGTGCCGCGCTCGATGATCCGGATGCGAACGAGCAGGCCCGCTCCCGCGCTGCCGGTCGCATGAATGGCCGTTTGGGCGACATGCGTCGGTATCTTGATCGATTCCTGGTTGAGGCCCTGTCGCGTGCTGCCGTCATACCGACTTACAGCTTCCCGGTTCACTCGATTCATCTAGAGATTGTCACGGAACGAGGCGCTCGCACCGCTTCGGATGATCGAGCTTTGCAGCTCGATCGAGACGCAGCAATGGCGATCGCCGAGTATGCGCCGGGGGCCGAAGTCGTGGCCGGTGGCCGAATTTGGACGTCCGCGGGCATCGCACGGAGAGCCACGGTAGGCACCGGCGATGCTTGGATGGAACGTGGTTTCCACCGCGTTTGTCCGACGTGCCAGCATGCAGAAACACACCATGACCGGGATGATTTCGGGGAGAATTGCCCTCAGTGCGGCGTACGGGCCAGTGGCCCGCGCCGCGCCTTCGTTGAACCCGTCGGGTTTCTGACATCATATGCCGACCGGCAAGGTAGAGACCCCGGTGCGACACGCGTGAGAGTGCGCCCCGTCGACGAAGCGCGCCTCCTTACGCGAGCCCGCCCTGAGGACTTCCGGGTTTCGGACCTCGCACGCGTCACGCATTTCTTCGCACCAGCTATTGCGCCAGAGGGGCGTCAGCCTGGACGGATGCTCGTCTTGAACCGCGGGCCGCTGGGGGCGGGCTATCTTTGGTGCCCGTCCTGCGAGCATGCGAGACCGGCGCCCCAAGAGGCACTTGGCGGGGCCGAGATCCGGGCAATGCATGAGAACCCGCGGACCGGAGATCGGTGCCGGGTTGAATCCCTCCGCTGGCCCGTGGACCTCGCACATGTCTTCGAAACGGATCTTCGGGGGATCCGCATCGATCAGCCGGTTCCTGACTTTTCTGATCGCCCCACGGAAACTGAACGGCGGGCTGCCCGTGATGGTTTCCTTAGAACGTTGGCTGAGGCACTGAGACTTGCGGCAGCGGACATTCTTGAAACCGACCCAAGAGACCTCCGCGCGACCGTTGAGCTTCTCGGTGCGTCCCCGCTGGTCATCCTATCGGACTCAGTCCCAGGCGGTGCCGGCTACTGCCGTCGATTGCTCGACGATTCTCGCTTCTCCGCCCGGGTGCTGCTGGGGCGGGCGATCGCGATCCTCGATTGCCCTCGTGGCGCAGCCTGTGAGACGAGCTGCTCGCGGTGCGTGAATGACTACTCCAACCAGGTCTATTGGGATCAGTTCGATCGTCATCCTGTGTTTGGCTGGTTGCGCGGCCTGCTTGCGGAGTCGACACCGCGGCCCGCTCATGCGCCCGTGGCGGCGGTCCCGGTAGCGCAGACCGCGGCGACGACGCTGCGGGTGCGTCTCGAGGGAGCGGGGCTGGTGGCCGTATCTGCGCCAGCTCTCTGGGGTGCCGAAGATCGGTCCGAGGCCCTCACAAGCGCGCGGGCATTGCGAAACTGGCTCGATGAAGCCTCGAACAGGCATGCCCTCTATCTACTTCCACCGGGTGCGGTTGATGCAGGTACCCCGACAGGCCTCGATCGTGAGATTGCCTATGCTTTGGCGCCATACGAGCGATCCGGCCAGCTTCGCTTTGGCGCGCTCGACGGGTCGGCCGTTGCGAACGCGCCTCGCCTGTCTGTCTTGAAGGGTGTCGGGTCAGAGGCCTCTGTGGATGCATTCTACGCATCGCAGGACGCGGCGGCGGCTCTTGCCGGGCCACTGGAGGGGGTCAGCCACCTTTTTTCATGCTCAGCAGGCGACAGCTGGCTTGCGTCGGTGCAGGACAGCGTCCGAACGCTGCCGGGTCCGTTGGCGGGGCTCACAGAACGTTTGCGTGTCTTCCGCTTCCGACCGGGCACCGCCCGAGCGCTCACACCGCTCTTTCAAGGCGTAGCAGGGCGCCGTGTCGCGCTCGAAATCGAGGATCCCTGGTGCGGCGTTCGCCCACATAACCGACGTCGCCTAGCGAGCTTTGTCGCTGCCGCTGGGGCAGCGGGCGTCGACATCGAGCGACTTGCAGTCGTGTGGAATCCCGATCACGGCGAGCCGGGTACGCCGCAATCGCAGTCGAGCGCGTTACGCGCTGAGCTGCGATCTGCCGGCATCACGGTTACACCCGAACTCCATCACCGCTCTGCACGCAATCGCCATTTCCATGATCGCGTTGTGACGATTCAGACCGTCGATGGCGGGCCGAGGGTCAACCTGAGATGGGACGTGACCGCGGGAATCGACAATCTGATGTCTCACTCGAAGGAGTGCAGCGTCTTCATCGAGGAGCGCTGAGCCCAACTGCTCATGTGGAAGCACGAAGGACTTCGGCCCCTCTTGCTTCCACAGTGCTTCCACGGGTGCTGGAAACGCGAACGCCGCCCCGGAGGGCGGCGTTCAAGCGTTTGATAACGCGTAGGAATTTGGTTGCGGGAGTAGGATTTGAACCTACGACCTTCAGGTTATGAGCCTGACGAGCTACCAGACTGCTCCATCCCGCGCCACGTGCTTCCGCCCATGAGCTGAACAAGGTTGGGCGGCATCGTTAGAGAGATACAAACGAGGATCTTTCTAGGTTTGGCGGCGACCTACTCTCCCACGTCTTAAGACGCAGTACCATTGGCGCTAAGGCACTTAACGGCCGGGTTCGGAATGGGACCGGGTGTTTTGCTCTTGCTATGACCACCAAACCGAGAAAGATCCTCGTAATCCAAGCCTGTACACGTCGGTGTACGATTTCGGTCCAGCATGAAGTCCTGCTTCTACTGGATCAAATCAAGCCTATCGGGCAATTAGTACCGGTCAACTGAACGCATTGCTGCGCTTACATCTCCGGCCTATCGACGTGGTGGTCTACCACGGCCCTCAGGGATACCTTGTTTTGAGGGGGGCTTCCCGCTTAGATGCCTTCAGCGGTTATCCTGTCCGATCATAGCTACCCTGCACTGCTGCTGGCGCAACAACAGGTCCACCAGTGGATCGTTCACCCCGGTCCTCTCGTACTAGGGGCAACTCCTCTCAAGTATCCTACACCCACGGCAGATAGGGACCGAACTGTCTCACGACGTTCTAAACCCAGCTCACGTACCTCTTTAAACGGCGAACAGCCGTACCCTTGGGACCTGCTCCAGCCCCAGGATGAGATGAGCCGACATCGAGGTGCCAAACACTGCCGTCGATATGGACTCTTGGGCAGTATCAGCCTGTTATCCCCGGCGTACCTTTTATCCGTTGAGCGATGGCCCTTCCACTCGGGACCACCGGATCACTATGGCCGTCTTTCGACTCTGCTCGACTTGTCAGTCTCGCAGTCAGGCTGGCTTCTGCCATTGCACTCAACGAGCGATTTCCGACCGCTCTGAGCCAACCTTCGCGCGCCTCCGTTACGCTTTAGGAGGCGACCGCCCCAGTCAAACTACCCGCCACGCAGGGTCCCGGACCCCGATAAGGGGCCGCGGTTAGACATCAAGAGTGCGAAGGGTGGTATCTCAAGGGTGGCTCCACCGAAACTGGCGTCCCGGGTTCGAAGCCTTCCACCTATCCTGCACATCACAATCCTGATGCCAGTGCGAAGCTGTAGTAAAGGTGCACGGGGTCTTTCCGTCTAACCGCGGGAAGCCTGCATCTTAACAGGCAATTCAATTTCGCTGAGTCGATGTTGGAGACAGCGGGGAAGTCGTTACGCCATTCGTGCAGGTCGGAACTTACCCGACAAGGAATTTCGCTACCTTAGGACCGTTATAGTTACGGCCGCCGTTTACCTGGGCTTCAATTCGGTGCTCTCACACCTCCTTTTAACCTTCAGGCACCGGGCAGGCGTCAGACCCTATACGTCGTCTTGCGACTTCGCAGAGCCCTGTGTTTTTAGTAAACAGTCGCCACCCCCTGGTTTGTGCCCCCGCCCCGCAGTTGCCTGCGAAGCGGGCCTCCTTCTCGCGAACTTACGGAGGCATTTTGCCGAGTTCCTTCAACATCGTTCTCTCAAGCGCCTTGGTATGCTCTACCAGTCCACCTGTGTCGGTTTAGGGTACGGTCTGATGGAGGGGCTATTTCCAGGGACCGATTAGCTGCCCATCCAATCCGATAAGGATGAACAACCGTCACGATCCGTCACCACCTCCCGGCCCAGGAATATTAACCTGGTTCCCATCGGCTACGCCTTTCGGCCTCGCCTTAGGGGCCGGCTCACCCTGCTCAGATTAGCTTTAAGCAGGAACCCTTGGACTTTCGGCGAGAGTGTCTCTCACACTCTTTGTCGCTACTCATGTCACCATTCTCGCTAGTGATCTCTCCACCGGATGGCTCACGCCCCGGCTTCATCGAAAGCCTCTCTCCTCCAACACGGCCTGGGCCGCTAAGGAGGAATGAGACTATGTCACACTACGCTCTGCTACCAGTGCTTACGCACTCCTCGGCTTCGGCTCGTGGCTTGAGCCCCGTTACATCTTCGCCGCAAGACAGCTTGTTTAGACCAGTGAGCTGTTACGCTATCTTTAAAGGATGGCTGCTTCTAAGCCAACCTCCTGGTTGTTTTGGCCGTCTCACCTGCTTTCCCACTTAGCCACGAATTAGGGGCCTTAGCCGGAGGTC